>JAAYSV010000053.1 GCA_012518215.1 Bacillota bacterium | reverse complement strand
GAAACATGCCGTTACTGCAGGGAGGCTTCAGTTTCACCAGGGAAGCTATTAAAAGTTTGATAGATAAAAAAGTGTGTTAAAAATTACGGGGTTCTCTCTTTTTTCCTAAAGTAGGTTGACACCGTCTTAAAAATATCCTTACAATCATTTCCTTGATACACTTATGATATAATATTGGAAAGGGAAAGGCAGCCTGGATATGGAAAAATATATAGCCAATATGCCAAATAAACAATTGCTTGTTCCTGTCTTCAACCGAAACTTATTTTCAATGGGATCGAAAATAGAATCAAAGCGGACAAATAGTTATTTTTGAATTGATATGCATTCAAGGCAAACAGGCTAACTTTTAGCTAGAAAATCGGGGGTTTGATTTTATGGCTCTGCGTAAATCTATGTTATTTGACCGTATTTGCAAAGAAGGTCTCTATGAAGATTTTATTGATTTTGCAACTTTCATGTGGTGGACAAGGAGATATTCATTTTTTAATTCTGCCCTTATCCTTCTTCAAAGGCCTGGAGCTGTACATATCGAGACCGAAGAAACTTGGAGAGAGAAATATTGTAGGCACATACTACCTGACGTTACTCCCATAGTAATCTTGCAGCCATTCGGGCCCATAAACTTTGTATACGATTTTGCTGACACTTACGGTGAAATGGTTCCTGATATCATGCGTGATGATTTTCAACTTCCAATACCAGATCCAAGGGTTGGCAAGTTTCTCCCCGCCTTGATACGTACAGTTAACCAACTGGGAATTTACTATGGTGAAGCTACATTTGGTTCTAGACAGGCTGGCCAAGCGGAATATCTTGAAAAAGCTATGAAGATCAAAATCTTTGAAAAGGAGAAAAAAGTAGAGTTATCTACTCATTTGGCTATAACAGTAAATAAGCATTTTAACGATGACCGGAAAGTAACCGCTATTTTGCATGAGATAGGACATATCCTATGCGGCCACCTCACCAGGGACAAGGGTAATAAAATGCTGAGGGTGCCCGACAGATCAAAAGAAGAACTCTCCAAAGAGCAAAAGGAATTTGAAGCCGAAAAGGTATGTGAGTTGATATGCAAAGCTATGGGGATGGCTTATGACAACAAGGATTATCTGGAAGGTTACTTGATAAATGGCGCCGAACCCTATTTTTCAGTGAGATTGGTAATAGAAGCTGCTGACAGGTTTATGAAAATAAATAGTACATATTAGCCATTATTCAATTGTTTAACTGGCGTCTTCCCCAAAAAGGTGCCTTTTTCATGCCCATTCCATGTTGGAACTTTTCTCCTCTCCTTTTTTCGATGCACAAATCAATATTCAAGGAGTAAGGCCTTTCTTTTCTGCCAATCCAATCCCCATATAAATCTTCTCCCCGACAACCATTTACTTGTACAATATCCGGCGATGCAGGTACACTTGAAGTGTATTGCATGTTAGTGTTAATATTTATCGGGGAGTATGGAGGTAGTGCTGTATATACTGAATCGGTAGCAAATATATTATCACCGGGGTATGACGATGAAGAAACAAACATTTTTGTTATTTTCCCTTCCGTTGCTTTCCGCATTTTTGTTGATTCTGGCTTTTCCCCGATTCAACCTCTGGTATATGGCCTGGTTTGCTCTGATCCCCGCGATTGTTTTTTTGCTGGGTTCCCGGCCGGGAACAGCATTTTGGGGCGGCCTGGTTTTCGGGGCCATCTTTCATTTTTACATCAATTTCTTTGTCAATGAAGCACTTTTCGATTTCTTGCCACGCAATCTTGCCCTACTGGCCTTCGTGCTGCTGATCACTTATTTAAGTCTGTTTTATGGACTGTGCTTCTATGCGCTCAACCGGATCAAGGATATTGTATCGCCGATTTCCATGGTTTTTTTATTTTCATTTCTTTGGGTACTTATGGAATATCTGCGTTCCGCGGGTTTTCTCGGGTATACCGCGGGGTATCTCGGGTACACACAGTGGAACATCCCTGTTATCCTCAGGATTGCCAGCGTTTACGGTTACTGGGGGCTTCCTTTTTTGATGTTCGCTTTGCAGGCCATGATCGCTCTCTGGATCAAGAACCTGTTGAGTAACAGAAGCCTGGGCAAGGTTTTGCTGGTGTGGATGATCATAGCCGGCCTGGGCCTGGGGCTGCCTTCTTTTTTCCCTGTAACCAGGGAAAATCAGACCAGAAACATCGCCCTGATTCAGGCCAACATCAGCCAAAACAATTTGCTTGAAGGCGCACGTGAGAATCTGGAACGATACGAAAATCTTTCCCGGGACGCGGCCGCACAATATGGGGATCTTGACCTGATCGTCTGGGCAGAAACCGTCCTTTCCACGGCGCTGGCCGGGGGACGGGATACTCTTCCCGAGGTCAGGCAACTGTCCGAGGATCTGCAGGTTCCTATTATTTACGGCGCCATGGTCCGGAAGGATGATGGACTTTACAATTCCATGATCCTGCTCATCCCCGGCCGGGAAGATCTTCAATCATGCAGCAAGAAGTACCTGGTACCGATTGTGGAATATTTCCCGCTGAACGATTTTTTGAACCGTTGGTTGAATTTAAGAGTTATACTGGGAACCTACGAACGGGGGAAAGGGATCAATGTTTTTGATCTGGATAGCCTGCCTCTGTCCGGAGTGATATGCTTCGAGAGTTTTTTTGGAAGCTACACGAGGCAATTTGCCGCCGCGGGAGCAAAACACCTTTTCATTATCAGCAATGATAACTGGCTCAAAAACAGCAATGGCCTGGACCAGCATGCCCACATGGTCATGATCCGCGCTGCCGAGATGGGCGTGGGCGTAACACAGGTTGCCAATTCGGGTATAACCATCTCCGCCGATTTTACCGGCAAGGAACTTCTACGTTCAAATATCGATGAGGTGAAGATTCTCCGGCTGGAAACCGACTTTGCCGGGCGCAATACCGTCTACCGCGTGGGCGGGGATTATTTTATCATCCTGGGCTGTCTATATGTTTTCTTTTCCATCGCGAAAAACATATTCCTGCACCGCAAAACCAACGCTACTTCAAGAAACCCTTGATCAGGACTATCGGTGTTCCGGCATCCGATGAACCACTGACCAGATCAGCCAGGCTGGCCAGAACATCCCCCAAAGGCCTGGGCGTGGTACCCTCGGATTCAATGGTGCCCTGAATAACTGTTTCTTCCTTTTTCTTTTTTTCAAGCATCTTTTCCACTGACTCGATATCGGCCCCTTTGCTCAAATACATGTCGGCCAGATACTTGTATTTTATCCCTTCCCTCAGACGATTCAACCCGTCGGTGGCAGCAAATACAGGGCGCGGATCGGCCAGCTCGTAGATTCCGCTGGTGGGATCGCAATAAGCCCCGTCTCCATAAATCAAAACCTCTATTTTCCGGCCCAGTTCGGTGGCAATCGAATTCTGCAAAGAAAGGACAAATTGCCGTCCATCACGCGGTGCCAGTTTGATATTGTCTCCCGAGCTTATGTTACTCCCAAGAACCCCCCATTCGGACCGGCTCTTGCCGCTGTTGCAAATCTCCTGCAAGGTTATGCAGTTTTTGATGATTTTGCCGATAGCCGCCTTTGTTTTTTCCCGGCTATGGATGTCGGCAGCAATCACCCCGTGCAAGGAAAAGGCCGTGATGGCCTGTGGGTCGTTGGACAATATTACTTTCGGTACCGCTCCCGCTTCCCTGACCGTGTCTTTGTAAAGAGATATATAATCAACCCCGGTCACAGGGTGCCGTGGCTTGTATCCTTCCAGATCCGACTCGGTAATGGTGTCACATTCTGTCTTGGCCAATCGCTCGACAAATTCAGGATCAACAAGGCGATTTCCAACTTCATCGCATGGAAATGAAAATTGGATGACCACCTCTCCCCGTGGAACTGCCCGCGCAATACCCCTGAGAACCTGGACAAAACGGTTGCGGCTGGTGATGGGGAAAACAACACCGACACGCCCATCGGATGGCAAGGATAGTTTTTCTGTTACTTCGCGGGCCACATCGTCGATGGTCACAAAATTGTTCTGTGCACGGGCCACGACTGATTCGGTAATACAGATAATGTCATTGTCATCGATCAGCCCATCCCTGCTGCATTTTTCGAGGGCCTCAAGGATCAGCTCCTCCAGATTCATCCCGGGAGCGATCACCCCCATCTTGATTCCAAAAGCCATCGGACCAAGGTAATTTGGCAACTTGCCCATTGATTACCCCCCCAAGATCTTTCTTGTTTGCTCTTCCTCAAAATATATCTGCCGGGCAGTTTTGAAAGCTACATCGGTATTGATATTGAAAAATGCCTTCTGTTCCGGATCAACTTCCAGGATTTTTTCTTCCTCGATATACCTGATATTCAAGTGGCAATACAGCTCAGCAACCTTGAATTTACCCGCAAGCAGATGCTTTTCAATGGTAGCAATGCTCCTCTTGTGATAAAAAGCATGAAGTGGTTGTACATATTCCCCTACACGGGGAATAACCGCATCGTACCCGGGTATCATACTGTGCATGTATTCGATCAGCAATATATTTACAAAAGGCATGTCGCAAGCAATAACAAAATTGTGAGTGCCTGTCGATCTTTCAAGCCCGGCATGCAGCCCCCGCAAGGAAGATTTTCTGTAACTGGTGAAGACATCCCCGGTTAAAATAACCGGCAGGTGCCGCAGCGGATCGGGAAGATCGGTTACAATGATAATTTCAGAGAAATATTCTTGCAGTTTTTCTACCATTATCTCGACAATCAATTTATCGCCGAATCTTAGCAGGGCTTTTGGCTGTCCCAGTCTTTTATTTTCTCCCCCGGCTAAAATAATCGCCGCTGTTTTCTCAGTCATATTCTTCTCCAATTCCGGGTGTATTGATTTCTTCCGCAGCCCCCTTCTTGATCCCCTTCCTCTCCGAGAATACCACGACCATGATCCCGATTTCGTACAATCCCTGCAACGGAATGGCCAGAAGTATCTGGGAAATGATGTCCGGCGGCGTGAGAATAGCTGCTACAACCAGAATGATCAACAAGGCGTACTTCCGATTGCGCTTCAAGGTCTTTGCGGTGATCAAACCAATTTTACTCAGTATCCACATCGCCAACGGCAGCTGAAAGAAAAGGCCACAACACAATATTAAATTTATTGTAAAAGATATATAATCACCGATGTTGAACAAAGGTGTAAGCCGCTCGGTTTCAAATTGAATAAAAAAATGAAGAACCAACCGCACGATAACATAGTAAGCAAAAAGGGCCCCGCCAGCAAAAAGGGTTACCGCACCACCCGTAAGCCCCAGCAAAAATTTTTTCTCATGACGGTACAAACCCGGGAAAATAAAAGCCATCAGTTCATAGATCAATACCGGAAAAGCAAGGGCCAGACCCGCAACCGCGGCCAGGCGCATATTGGCCATGAATGCTTCCGGGGGAGAAAAAAAGAACAGCTTCATGCCCCCGCCGGGTTTAACCAGAAGATAACGGAGATAGTCGACCCGGGTAAAACAAAAAATGGCAGCCGCAATAAAAGTAGCAGCAGAAATTAAAATGCGCAGCCGTAATTCTCCCAGATGTTCCAATACCGTCATGGAATCTTTACGGTGTTTGTTCAAATCAATCCCTCAGAAATACTGCTAGTCGTTAATTTCCTGTTCTTCACCCGATGTCTCGGGGGCGGCCTGTTTTTTTGGTTTCCCGCGCAACCCATCTTTAAGCTCCGTAACGCTTTGACCAATGGCTTTTGCCAAACTGGGCAATTTCCCGGGACCAAATATGAGCAGGACCACCGCCAGAATCAACACCAGTTCCAACGGGCCAATCTTTCCTCCCAACATCTGTCATTACCTCCTTTGACATGATCAAATATAGTTAAACATTTTGGAAATCAGGCTGTACCTGACTGACCGGGCCCGGCAGGGTTTCTGCACCCTCTTCCAGGCCCCCTTCGATATAAAATAAGTGTACAGGTATCCTCAATCATTTATTCGCCCTGATCGTCTTCTTCCAGATCCACCCCGGTAACATCTATGCTTTTTCTGATATCGCTTGCTGCCTTCCGGAACTCATTGATGCTTTTTCCTATTGCCCTGCCGATCTCGGGCAACTTGGTTGGACCAAAGACAATCAAGGCCACTACCAGCACTACTACTATCTCCCATATTCCGATTTTACCCAATCAACACACCCCCGCAACAGCCCTCGACCCTTTGACTGCTAGCCTTTCCGATGTTTTATTCTACGTTGTAACGAACAAATCCTTTAAACAAAACTTTCAATTGCATACGCACATCACATCAATTATATACAAAGCAATACATTTAAACAATATTTCCAATGTTTAAATGTTGGAAACGTGCGGGTGCGCCTGTCCGGCTGAAAAGACATGCATGACAGAATGTTGCTTCCCGTTCAATGGCTCCCTTCGGGCCATCGGGGAAGCTGCAAAATATTATTGGCCCGATCGGGGTTCTGTACCGGAAGCTATAATTTCCCTGGCCGATATCAGCAAATTTTCGGGAACCATGATTTCAACCCCGATCTCCTGCCCGAAAACAACTTTCAACCCTTTGTACGGCCCGGTGTATTCCTTGCGAGCAGGAATATCAAAGGTCGCCAGGAGGCTGCATATGATATCAGCCTCTGTATCATTGTAGGCTTCCGTTAAAAGAACCCAATCCTTTCCCGTCATCCTTGACACAACCCCCGTTTGACAGCATTGTACTTATCCCTTAGTATTTATTTTGCGGAAAGGAGCAGTTTAAAATACGATGAGCCCTGTCAATGATCTTATCGACTATTCCAACCAGATAGGAATTGAAATAACCGGTATCATTGAAGCATTGCCCCTTGCTGGGCTGAAATCTTTCCTGGCCACACGGGCACGGACAGGATTGCGTTCACCTTTTGAAAACAGTTCCCTGTCAGCCAGAATCGATCCCCGGCTCCTTCTTCCCGGATGCCAAAGTATCATCTGCCTGGCACTGCCTTATTTCATAGAATCGTCAGCCCCCCGTTCCGATAATGAAGGGCCCTGCGGAAAGGTGGCACGGATAGCTCGATTCCGGGATTATCATGAAATTGCAAAAAATAAAGCCAGGCTTCTCGTCAATTTTATGGGTCGCCTGTTTCCTCGTTCTTTCCAGTACCGGCTCCTTGTCGACAGGGAGCCGCTGATGGAAAGAGCTTTTGCCTACCAGACAGATGGAATAATTGGTGAAAATACTTTTTTCATCAGCCACAGATACGGTTCATGGGTAATTTTAGGGCTGATCCTTCTTGATATCCCTCTTCCTGCATGGCCCCCAACCACCCGATCAAGGTCATGTCTCGAATGCGGGCGATGCAGAAAGGCCTGTCCTACAGGAGCACTTTATGCTCCTTACCTGCTTGATCCCCGGCGTTGCCTGTCCTACGTTACACAGGCCCGGGGCGTTGTCCCCCTTTCTTTCCGGGAATCCCTGGGGTCAAGGATATATGGTTGCGATACCTGCCAGGAAGTCTGCCCCCTCAACAAAGAAATACCGCCATCCCCGCTGAAGGAAATATCCGCAGCGGTATTTGACGATCATACACCGCTGATCCCGCTGCTCGGTATAGATCGGCGGGAATTCTCCCGCACTTTTGGACAGACCGCTGCCGGTTGGCGCGGCATTGACCTGATAAGAAGAAATGCCATCATTGCCCTCGGCAACAGCCGCGATCACAGGGGTTTGAAACCGCTGTCCGATGTTTTCACACGCGACCCCCAGCCACTGATACGATTGCACGCTGCCTGGTCCATCGGGCAACTGGGAGGCCCGGAAGCCGAACGGATACTGAGCCGCGGCCTCGAACGGGAAACTGACCAACGTGTTCAGGAAGAAATTCGTTCTGCTCTACAGGGAAAAAGGGGAGAACCAACTTCCACTGACTAGTCGATTTGCCCCCGGTTCAGTTCCTCCAATGCGCCGGGGTAGTTGGTGATTATCCCATCAACCCCCAGTTCAATCAGGCGTTCCATTTCCTCCACTTCATTTACCGTCCATGCACTGATACGATATCCTTTTGCATGCGCCCTGGCTACATAATCTTCATCCACCATGTCGTAACGCGGATGCAGCGCATCGGGTTTGGTGATGGGAATGAGCATCCCCTTGCTCAGGAAAGAAGGAAGATCAGGGGAATAAATCAACCCCGTGCCAATACGGCTGTCCGCTCTTTTGACCCTGATCAAAGAAATGGGATTGAAACTGGATACAATGGTGCGTCCATAAAGGTCATACCGGGCTATGAGATCAACCACAGCTTTCTCGAGGCCATCCGAGAAGGGAGACTCACTCTTGATCTCGATATTGATGAGAACATCTTCGTCCAGCGCCTCAATCACCTCGGCCAGCGTGGGAATAACTGTTCCGGAATAATCTGCAGAAAACCAGGCACCAGCATCCAGCTGGCGAAGTTCGTCCATGGTCAGGTTCTTTACTTCCCCGATCCCATCGGTAGTCCTGTCAACACTGTAATCATGAATAACTACCAGTTCCCTGTCACGGCTGAACATGACGTCCAGTTCAATCCCATCTGCACCGAGTTCCATTGCCTTCTGGAAAGAAGGTATCGTGTTTTCAGGTGCATCCCCGGAAGCACCCCGATGGCCAAAATTCAAAACTTTACTATCACCGTAGAATGCCTCCATGGGATCCGGAGTCCAGCACCAGAATGAAATCATGATTATCCCGGCAGCAAAAAGAACAATCAGGATCAACGCCACCAATATTTTTATTACCGCCTTACCGGCTTTCATGAACAAACTCCCCCCATCATTGATTTTTTCTTCCGGATACAGACCGGTAGCCACCACTATGATAAATAAACCAAAACCGACCAGCCAGAAGGAAAACTGAAGAAAATACTCTCCGGTGATCGGGATCCAATCCGGATCCACGAAACCATGGGCAATGACAGACGGCAAACTGTAACATACAATCCCACCCGCCATCAGAAGCGGAATGATATTCCAGACCCCTCCCCGCCGCAGTTGCGTCAGGGCAGGTTTCCGCTTGTAAAATAAAATATGAATCAACCCTGACAGACGCCCTGTCCCGAGATCATAAAGCCCCAGGATCAGAAATAACAGGCCCACACATAAGAGAATTGCGTACCCCATCCCCAGATAAACAAACAACAAAAAAACGGCTACCAGGGATAACATGTCAAGAGCCACAAGGGCAATAAATTTCAGGCGGCCCATCAATACACCTCGATACTTATCTGTTGTTTTCGATACCAGGATCATATTTCCTGCATCGATGGCATATTGCCAGCAGAGAACAATCATGGTGAAAGGTGCCATTTACTTTTTTTCATACCCTACCGATATATACTATGGACAGGGCAAAGTGTTTTTGGGGGTTCGGGCTATGTTGAAAGATATATCGCGGATAATCGACAAGAGCTCGCAGGAAGGTTGGTCAGGGTCAACCAGGCGACGCCGTAAAAAAACTTCCCCGGACGGTACCGTCAAGTCTGAAGAAGACAGACTGGACCTCTCGGGCCCGGTTCGTTTTCTGGCATTTTTCAAGAATGTCGATTTCAAACATCAGGCTGAAGATAACCTCCTTTCTTTTCAACTTACCGGCACGGGGGATCGGTATCTGCTCTTCTTTGAAGGAGATTTGAACGTCATCAACGGCAACTGGCGTGTGGCCTGGACGGTGGAGTCGTGGGTACGTAATGTGGCCAAACATGAAATCTTGAACCAATTTTACCAGGCACTGGCCACACTGGTTTCAGGGAAAAAACCGGAGATGGAATATTTTTTGCAAGGAAAAGAACTGGCTGATTTTCTTGACGATCCTTCCGGGCCAATCTTTGTTATGCTCAGGGATCTCTTGACTATTGTACAAAACCTGCTCCCGATCATGCCAACCGGGAAGAAAAATTCATATTCCCGCAACGTTGATCACGAAATAACCGACACCCTTCCCATTCCGGTATGGCCTCTTTATTTCAAACGTCATAAAGCTTCTGCAATTTCATTGAAGTGGACAGAAAAAAGAACGGATTTGCAAGAAAAAACGTACTAGCTCGATTCCATGACCCAGATTTCTGTGGCGGGAGGGAGATCTTCCTTCTTGAGTGAAAGCGTTTTGCCCATATGTTTAACGTTCTTCAGACCCTTGATAAAGTTGTCAAGCGAGTCTATTTCGATATTTAACATGGGGGTCTTGTAGTGCATCGGAATGGCTACCCTTGGTGAAACAGCATTCACTATGTCACGAGCTTTCTTCGCATCAATCGTATAGACCCCGCCCACGGGGATCATCAACACATCAGTCGGCTCAAGGAAAAGGCGCTGCTCATCAGTCAGTTCTGCTTCCCCGTAATCACCCATATGAGCAAAGGTAATCCCTCCGATATGCCACTTGAATACAATGTTTTTACCCCTCCGGGATCCGCCATCTTCATCGTGATCAGTAACCAGCCCCTCGAATGAGACCGGTCCGTATATGAGCGGTGCGATGTCACGGACAATCACGGGGTTGCCTTTCAGGCCTTCAACATTGTTATGGTCATAATGATCGTGGCTTACAGAAACCAGCGACACATTTATATCGGGAAAAGGATAACCTATTTCCGGTGAATACGGATCGGTAACGATCCTGAAAGCCTTCTGCTCAATCATGAACATGGCATGACCGAACCATTTTACTTTTATTTTTTCCATCTTACCACCTCTATTTTTATTCTTCCCCTGCATGAATGGGCTCGTGCAGATTGTCAATAGGCCGTCAAAAAATCCGTGGGTTACTTTACAGGATCTTTTCTTATGATATGAAGCAAGATGCGTTACCTGCAAAAATCACGTGCGCATTGAAAAGTTTGAAGCATGCCTGTTTCGACATATTTTATTCGTGATCGGCATTGACCGATCCCTTGTCTGTCAGCGGGGGTAAAACCCCCGGCTTATAATTCGCAATAACCGCTGCCAGTATTGAATTCAGGGCCATGTTCTTTGAAAACAAACCCTTTGTTGAACCCGGACCGGTAATCTATCGTTTTGTTGGCGATATGCCGGGATATTTTCCGTTCATACAAAAAATACAGGCCATCCAGTTCTTCCACGATATCCGTTTCATTTGCTACAGGCTCTTCCAGAGCCAGCCCCAGTTGGGAACCCCTTCACCCAATTCTACGGAAGTAAATACGAATATATGCTTCCTCCACTCCTTCCTGTTTCAAAATTTCTTTCAACTTGTTTTTGGCTGTTTCTGTGATATTTATCATCTGACATTACCTTCCTGTTGATTTTCCAATATTATATCCATAATCAGTAAAGTTCTCAAACATATTTTATTTGAAATTTCGTCCGGCCCGGGTTTTTCGATTTTCTACCATTTTTCTTGGAACTATCTTCACCGCTTGACTTTATTCAAACCATTCAATACACAGCGTATGTTGAATAAATATCAATATTGAACTGTTACATAAATAATTCGGGTGTGCCGAGGAAGAATAAAAATGACCCAATCAAGAAAGGAGGCATGATTTGACGATGCACCTGGACGATCGTATTTCCATGGAACCGGGCAACCCCCGCCGTGGACAGAAAGTGAGCATCGAGTACCGTGGACTGCTGGCGCAAAGCGGTGCCGACAACATCTGGATGCACTGCGGTTTTGATGGATGGAAAAACGCAATGGATATCCCCATGAACCAGTCCATGCAGAAAACGTTTTCCTGTGATGCAAAGATACAGGGTAAACGCGAGATGAACTTCTGTTTCAAGGACAGTGCTGACAACTGGGACAACAACAGCGGAAACGATTGGACATGCAGGATCAGTTAAACAAAGCATGCCTGATGGGGGGGTATCCGTGTACATTCAATCCGGCATATCCCCTTTTTCTCCCACTTTCCAGACGATCTCATGCAAGGGAAGGCGAGGCCGCGCCGGGGGGTCCTCTGCCGGATAGCCCAATGGAATAATCGCCACAGGAGTCAACCGGGATGGCAAATTCAGGATGGAAGATAATTTCTCTTCATCGAACATACGCACCCAGCAACTCCCTATTCCCATGTCGGCAGCAAGCAGTATGATGTGTTCTATGGCGATACCCATATCGATGTAAGCGGAAACCGGTATGCCAACTTCCTCCGTCTTCTCCGGCATCTTCCGTTGATACAACAATTCGGCCACCTCTCGTTCCATGACTCCGGCGGAAACCAATTCTTCCACCCTTTTTTGAAGAACACCGCGGGTAAAGGAACGGCGGTCAATACAGCAAACCACGATCACCGAAGCTCTGGTAACAAAGGATTGGGTGATAGCTTCGCCGAGGTGGTTCTTCAGGTCTTTGTCCCTGACGACAACAAAACGCCATGGTTGACGATTGGTAGCCGAAGGGGCCGCCCGCGCCGCCAGCAGCAGCTCTTCAATCACATCATGGGGTAGAGGTTCCTCTTTGTAACGCCTGATACTTCTTCTTCTCCGGATTATTTCCTTCAATTCCAATGTCTTTTCCCCCTGTAAAGAATAAAATCATGATGTCCTGACAAAAAATATCAGCCATCCTGACGCTCATAATTTTTGACCATATTCCGCAATTCAGCCCCTATCTCATCTCTCAATTCCGGCGGTTCTAGAACCACCGCATGTTCCCCCCACCCCATAATCCATTTTTTTATCTCCCAGGTGCCTTCCACCGTTACCTCGAATATCAAGCTGTCATCATCAAGGTGCTTGATTTTCTGGGTGGGATGCCACTCGGATTCCATGATAAGAAAACTGATGGGGGAATAAATTCTAACCTTGACATTTATGGCCTCACCTCTAGCCAACCTCCATGAATGTTCAAAATACTTGTCGATATTGAAATCCCTGTCTATCTCAAAATTATCTTCGGTCAATTCAGCCCCATGGATTCGATCCAGACGGAAAGTGCGCAATTCCTGCCTCTGGAAACAGTAAGCAATGATATACCATGCCCCGTCGCGGAAAAAAATGTGATAGGGATTTACTTTCCGTTCCGAAAATTTTTGTGAAGAGAATGAATGATATTTTATGTTGACGGTCTGCTGGTACATCATCGCCTCATTGAGCATGGAGAAAATGTTTTCCCACGGATTGTAATTTTTTATATAATCTACAAGAATACTTATTTTTGGTTTCAACAAACGCAGATATTTCTTGCCCTCCGGTTTTGTAGCCCCGGTTATCTTCTCCAGGGCATTCTCCAGATCTTTTCTCAAGGGAATGCCATCGGTTCTGGCCAATACATGTGAAGCGAGCAGGATGGCCGTAGCTTCCAATCCAGTGAAAGTCAACGCCTTCAAAGCCGGGTGCCCCTTCGAGATATAACCTCCGGCTGCCCCGCTGGATGCCTCGATTTTGATACCCATCTTGCGCAAGTCTTCTATGTAACGATAAACTGTCCGTGTCCCGACCTGCAATTCCCGGGCAATCTCTCTGGCCTTGATCCCATCTTTCTCCTGTATCAATTTCAAAGTCTGCAGTACCCGCTCCGACTTTTTTATTGGAGTTGCCTCTACCCCGCCGGACCCCAAAACAAACACCCCCTGAACAGTAAAAATACCGCTATTTGATTTCAACAAGTGCTGGGAATATTCCTCTTTGATGGTTTGAAGAAGTGGGTCAACAATCACCGGTTATCGACTTTGCAAACTGCCTTGTCTTCTCCCCGGCATGTCAAGGCGATACCCATGATCGTAAAGCAGCCTGTTATATCAATCAAGGAATCATATGCCAAATTGCAGGTAAAACAGGCAGAAAAGAACTGCTCCCAGAACAAGCAGAACCAGGAAAATGTCAAAGTCAATATTCCCGAAATTGATAGCACGATAAATCGGCAAACGGGGCCGGTAATCCAGCCCTTGAAGCAGCCTGAATGTTGCTCTATAGATAGCACCAAAAATCCGTGCGAAGATATTCAGCACAAAATTTACAACAATAGTCACCAATCCCCATATTGCCACTGCTCCGCGGCCAATATTGTAGCCGATATATTCCTGGGTCAACCATTGCGGAATCCGTATGCGGAAAAAATTCGTTTTCGATGCCAGCCAGTAGATGACGATCCCCAAACCCAGGGTAATCGCTACAGACCCGATATCTTCAAGCACCCAGAAATTTATCCCCTTCAGATGTTGTTCGATGTAGATCGGATCGAACATGAAGCCATCAAGAACCGGCAAGATACATTTATCCAGAATCAGGTTGGGGAAAACCCCGAAAACCAACATGGTTATACCCAGCATCCCCATCCCCACCTTCATCAACGGGGGCTCCTTGAGCCCGGCATAGATCCGGCCACTTTTACGGAAAAATGTATAATAGAGGAATTTGATAAAATAGCAGGCCGTGCAGGCACTTGTCAGGATGAATATCCATTCCGCAACCTGCAAGGCGAAAAGGTTTTCGAGATGGTGTGCTTCTACCAGCGCATGATGCAAAAGAGTCTTGCTTGAATAACCATTGAAAAGAGGTATACCGACAATGCCAAAAGAAGCAATCAGCGCCACGGCCATGCTGAACGGCATCCTGCGGGCCAGTCCCCCCAATTCACGCATGTCCAGTTCCCCCAGCGCATAGACGATCACCCCGGCTACAAGAAAAAGTGATGATTTGAAAAGAGCGTGGTTGAGTATATGGAAAGAAGAACCGGCCAACCCCATCGCTCCATTGTAGCCAAGATATGCCGCAGCCCCCACCCCCGTGATGATGTATCCCATCTGACTGATGCTGCTGCAGGCAAGCATCCTTTTGATATTGTCTTGCAACATGGCGGAAACCGCCCCGAAAAACATGGTAACGATCCCCACCCAGATCATGATCATGCCCACACGAGCCAGATCTGGCCAGAGTGCAGCAAACTGTTCACCCAGCTGGGCCAGTTGAAAACGGTCGGCTGAAGGGGTAAAGAGCATGTTCACGGTACGAATAATTCCGTAAGCCCCGGTCTTGATCATGATCCCCGAAAGAAGTGCACTTGCCGGGGAAGGAGCAATGGGGTGTGCTCTCGGCAACCAGATGTGCAACGGGGCCATTCCCGCTTTGATACCAAAACCCAGTATCAACAAGACCATGGCGATCAGATGGAAAGTGGAGAAAGCGCCGAAAGGCTCCATCATCGGCCTGATGGCAACTGAACCTGTAATATGAAAAATTATCCCGATCCCCATCAGGAGCGATAATCCCCCGAAGATCCCCATGTACAGATAGAGGTTGCCGGCGCTTACCGCTTCATCGGATTGATTGTGAACCACGAGGACGTATGATGCCAAAGTCATGATTTCAAAAAACAACAACAATGTCAGCAGATCGCCGGCCAGCGGGACACCGATGGTACCAACAAGGGTCAATGCCAGGAATACGAAAAATCTTCCCTGGTTCTTCTCATGATCCATGTAACTGACAGCGTAAATCGTAGCAGCCAACCAGACCAGCGAGGCTATGAGAGCCACGATGAGGCCCAGCGCATCCACCCTGAAGAAAAGGTTGAGCGGAGAGATGAAAAGCGGTATCTCGAAAACGAGAACCTGTTTTGCTCCCATGATCCGGGGCCACATACCGATAACGGCACCCATGGTAAGCGCCGTTCCTACCAGGGCAACGGCATGGCGTGCCCAGGCCAGGCGTGAAAAAACAACAAGCAACAATGTTGTAAGGAGTGGTATTACAACCACCCATATCGGCAACACCGAGGTAAATACTTCCTGCCCGCCCATCAACCATCCTCCTATCATGGTTCAAGGAAACTGTTGAAAAGCTTCCCCGATCAGAATTGGCTACAACAAGTAAGCGGCTATCTTTTCTACAAAAGGTACATAGAAATTTATCTGAACACCGAAAGCGATACAGGTAATTGCAAGAATAACTATAGGTACCAACATGCTCAAAGGAGCTTCCATGCCGGGTGCCTCCTCGAAATCCCCCTTGCGGAAAAATGCAGAGATGACAATGGGGGCAAAATAGGCGGCATTGAGCAGTGCGCTGGCCAGCAGCACGACGGCCACCAGATAGTAGCGCAGGTCCAGACTGCCTACAATAAGGTACCATTTTGAAATGAAACCGTTCACCGGTAAAATTCCTATCATGCCTATACTCCCTATGGCAAAGGCCAACATGGTCAACGGCATTCGTTTACCCACCCCACGCAGTTCGCTGATTTTTTCCTTGCCGGTAACGGTGATAATAGCCCCGGCGCAGAAAAAGAGGGTGATCTTGAGCAAAGCATGATTGATCATATGCAGCAGCCCTCCTGCCAACCCCATGGATGTCAGCAAGGCACCGCCAAGTGTAATGTAACCCAGCTGGCTTATCGTGGAATATGCCAGGCGTTTTTTCAATACATCCTGCTTCAAAGCAATGATAGATGCAATGATGATGGTAATACAAACGATGACGGCCAGCAATAAGCCCAGGTCAAGATGAGCCAGGGTATCCGTTCCATAAATGGAATACATCACCCTGATCAGACAGAATACCCCCGACTTCACCACCGCCACTGCATGCAACAGGGCACTCACGGGAGTGGGTGCGGCCATGGCGGCGGGCAGCCATGCGTGCAGGGGCATGATAGCGGCTTTGATACCAAACCCCAGAATGAAACAGACAAAAATGGCCTGCCACAAAAAGGCGCTTTCCGAAGTGGCGGCAACTATACCCCCCTGGGTAAAATCAAGCGTCCCCGTATGGTGATAGGTCATGACCATGGCCAGAAGAACGAAGGCCGCCCCGATAAAACTGTATACCAGGTATTTGAAGCCGGCAGCCTGCGATTCCTCGTTCTCGGAGTGAATGACCAGGGGATAGGTACAGATTGTCAGAAACTCATAGAATAGATAAAGGGTGATCAGATTGGCAGCAAAAGCAATGCCCACCGTGACACCCAGAGACATCATGAAAAAAACAAAGTAGCGTCTGCGTTTATGTTCATGCGCCATGTAACCGAACGAATAAAGCGTTGCAAAAACCCACAACACCGAGGCGATGGTTCCGAAAAGAATGGAAAAAGGATCGACCTTGAAAGACAATTCCAGCCCCGGGGCAAGGGTCAGGATGGAAAACTCCGGGGTTCGACCATTGAGAACGGCCATGAGGATAAAAATCACGCTGGCAGCAGTAACAATGCTGATAAAAAAAGACATTGCATTTCTCAGCCGATCGGATTTTTCGGGAAACAGGCTTAGCAATATGGAACCTGCAATCGGTAAAAATATTGACCAAACTATCAACTGAGATGCATCCGGCATAATTTTCTCTCCTTAAAGGTTTTGGCAGCAGTTTTTATTCCGTGGATTCGCCCCTGCTGCTTAGCACGAGGATAATTGCCATCACGGCCGTGAATAGCACCGTCGTTTCCAGCAAGGTGTCATAACCACGGTAATCCAGAATAATATTGGTGATCAGGTTCAGGCCGCCGCTCTCTTCGACCCCTTTTTCAACATACCTTTCCACAACATCGTTCACTGTAGGATTGTCCGGTTGCCCGTAAGGGGGCATCTCGGAAACCGCCTGCAACAGCATATAAAAAACCATACCGGCCACAGCCAGGCCAATAATTACAATAATCAGACGGTGTTTGCGATTCATGAAGGCTTCCTCCCGATCTTCGTCACTATCGTAATGGTAATGAAGGTAACCGCGATACCAACGGCGGCCTCCGTGATTGCTATGTCAGGCGTATTCAGCTGTTGCCAGATCAAAGCCATGGTCATGCTGAATGCACCGAAAATGATTGCCACATAAAGGAGGTCTTCGAAAAAAAATATGGCCAGTGTGCTTACCAGCAGCACCAGAAAAAGAAAAAATATGATTGGTTCCTGCATTCAAGATCCCTCCCCTGTCTTCATCTTTTCATCCTGCCTGTCGCCTGACCCATTGTAGCGATCAAGAATAAAACTCCCCTCGGTCATCCTCACGCCTCGCTCGTAAGAAACCTTGGCAATGAGGTGAGTAACGACAGGGTTGATCACGGCAATCAGCAACAGAACAACCGCCAGTTTCATGATGGCCAGGTAACTGTCCGCAATCATCATCAAGCCCAAAATGATCAAACCGGAACCGAGCGTATCGCATTTACCGACAGCATGCATCCTTGTATATACGTCGGGTAAACGTAGAAACCCGATCACACCTGCCATCAGAAAGAAGGCCCCGCCTGCAAAAAATATCATCCCCAGTATTTCACGAAAAGCCACCCGGCCATTCCTCCTCTATGACTTTTTCTCAAGTCTATCTTTGCTTAACAATTTCAACATGCTCAGCGTGGCAATAAATGATCCAAGTGAAAATACCAGCCCTACATCGATATAATTGATATTGTGATGAAGATAGGCATAGATAAGGATGATCATGATGATTTCCGTGGTAATAATATTCATGGCAATGATACGGTCCACCGCCGAAGGCCCCCAGAACGCCCGAATAAGGGCCAGCACGGCAATCGCTATCAGAAAAATTACTACCCCGGCGAGATACTTCTCCAGCATTCTATCCGCCCCCTTCTATCTTTTTCATCATGCGATGAAGATACCAATCCGGGATACCCTCGGCTGCATCACGGGTGATCGCATGAACCATCAGGCGATCGTCTTCCATTTCAACAGTGATGGTCCCGGGAGTAAGCGTGATTGAATTGGCATAAAGCACCCTGGTCAGGTCCCGGTTCAATTCCTCCCGCAAAATAATCATCCCCGGTGAAATCGGCAATTTGGGATGGAGAACAATGATGGCCACGCTGATATTTGCCTTGATGATCTCGTATATCAGGCAGATAACATAGATAAAGGCCCATCCCCACTGTTTCAATACGAACTTTGTATGTGGTGCGTCTTCCCGGTTAAGCTTGTTCCAGAAAGCAACGAGAAAAATACTCAGCAAGGATCCGACCAGGAGATGTTGCCAATCATAATCAAGAGACATCAGCAACCAGAATCCCAGGAGCAATATGAACATGAATATCATGCCCTTGTAATCCAATCCTTTTCTTTGACCGGTCAAGATACTTACCTCCCGTCATGCTACAAAAAATATCCCGATACTATCAATCCCAGAAAATCAAAGCAGTAGTTGAACAGAAAACCCAGGGCAATAATAACCGCTGCCAGGATGCTGATAGGAGCCAACATCGTTACCGGCACCCTGTCCATCTTGAAAACGGGTGCCCGGCGGGGGGAGCCATCCCGGCCTTCATGTACAAAATATGCCTGCCAGAGAATGGGGAAATAATATGCCGCGTTGAGCAGCCCGCTGATCACGATGAGAATGATAAAAAATGGTTGCCCGGCAGTCAGACTTCCCAGACCCAGATAAAATTTGGAGATGAAACCACCGGTGGCGGGTATCCCCACCATGGAAAAACTGGCTATCAGGAAGGCCCCCATCGTGACCGGCATGCTGTAGCCTATACCGGCAAGTTCGGTGACTTTCTTTTTCCCGGTCTGCCGGTAGATGGCCCCGGCGCATAGAAATAGTACCGTCTTCATCACGGCATGAACGATAATGTGGAAAAAGGCGGCCATGATTCCTTCCGGCGTACCCAGCGAAATTCCCAGAAAAACATAGCCTACCTGGGCAACCGTGGAATAAGCCAGGCGCCGTTTAAGTTCCAGTTGCACAAAAGCGAAAAATGATCCGATCAGTATTGCCGCGGAAGCCATGATCAGAATCAAGACGCGTATATTCGTAGTCCCCAGAAACATTTTTACACCAAAGACGATCGCAAAAACCTTGAACAGGCTGACGATATACGCCTTGACAACCAGCCCGGAAAGGATGGCGCTTGATGGTGATGGTGCGGAGGAGTGAGCATCCGGCAACCATAGATGTAGAGGAAAAAGCGCCGATTTGATCCCGAAACCAACCACGAAAAAACCCATCGTTACCCAGACAAGATGAGGATACTGGGCCGCTGTCTGTTGAAGAATATCGCCGGCAAAGACCATGTTCAGATATCCGGTCATCATGTAGACAAATCCTATCCCCAACAGTATAAAACCGGAGCCGATAGTGGCCAGAATAAGATATTTGAGCGTCGCTTCCATGGCTATACGACTTCCTTTGCCAATGACCAGGGCGCAGGCACTTATTCCCACCACCTCGATAAAAACATACATGTTGAAAATATCCCTGGTCACGATCAGGCCCAGCATCGCCGTCATGCATAGCATGTATTCCACGTAATACCAGCCGCTCATCTCTTCACCGATCTCCGCGGGCAAAGCTCTGAGGCTATAAACGGAGATCATGAAATAAATTCCTGTTACCAGCGCAGCCATGAGACTGGTGATCGGATCGATGACAATCTCGATTCCCCATGGGGGATCCCAGGCAGCAACAGCATAATCAATGGTATGCCCTTGCGAAACCTGGATAACAAAAATCAGAGAAAGGATGAAGGCACCGGCCGAGGTTACGATCGCCAGAGGGGCACACCATTCCCTTTTCCACCGTGCCAGCAGGGGCATCGCAAAAGCGGATATCAAACTGCCTATGATCAATATAAAAGGAAGGTTGTTCTGCCCATAGACCAAATCCGTTCACCTCATCTCATCTTCATAAAATTTGGAGCATATACAGTGCCGTAAAGCGTGTAAAGTTTTGCAATCAAGGCCATGGCAAAAGATGTCGTGCTGAACCCTACCACAATCCCCGTCAGGACCAGCGCGGAGGGAAGGGGATTGATATAAACTATATCTGCGGGGGCACCGACTTCGACGATGGGTACTTCCCCACCGACAATGCTGCCCATCGAGATAAAGAATAAAAAGGTGGCATTGCTGATGATGTTCAAACCAAATACTTTTTTGATCAGGTTTGGTTGGGTCAATACAATCATCAACCCTACCGTAAATATTATTATGGAGATGAAATAGGGATAGTTGACCATCAATATTTTCCAACTCACGGCTAATCCTCCCCGGATAACAGATAATATATGCTGATGATGGTGCTGGCCACCAGCAGCCCGATTCCCAGGTTCACCACGGAGATGATACCGACACTGAATAGAGTGCCCACCTCTCCGACCGGGCCCTTGTGCGCAGGCAACAGATACTTGATGCCTTCCATGAGGCTTCCTATAGTGATCAGAACAACAGCGACATCGAGGGGGATATTACCCAGACGCTTCCTCCATGTCGGACCGAAAATGAGGAAAAACAGAAGAACCCCGAGGCCCAGAACCGTGCCACCTGCAAAACCCCCGCCCGGGGAAAGATGGCCGTGGAAAATTACATAGAACCCGTACATCATCACAAATACAAGCACATAACGAAATATTGTTTTGGCAATGTAATCTTTCAACGATAAACCCGCCTGTTATTATATTGTTTAACAATCAATTTTGCTGAATTTATTTATGTTTGTACGTTCAGTTCATCAATAAAAAGTTTGTCAAAAAGAAGATACCTTAAACTGACATGCATGTATTCTATATGGCAATCATAAAATCCTTCCGCCAAAACCAACAAAATAAAATATATTTGAAATATTGTTTAAGATTTGGCCGAATAATTTCTTTCCTTCTGCCGGTTGTAAATGATTTTCAACCCTTCGAGGGTTAGATTGTAATTGACCTCTTCGATGGTTTCCGATTCACTGGCCAGAAATTCCGCATAGCCCCCCGTGGCCACGACAAATGGTTTGGAAGATAGTTCCCTGCAGATGCGCCGTACAATGCCATCTACCTGGCCCACCAGGCCATAAATAATTCCTGACTGCATGCTGCTGATCGTATTCTTGCCAATTACCCGTTTGGGTTTGGCCAATTCTACCCGGGGAAGTTTGGCCGCTTTGGTAAAGAGGGCTTCGGTGGAGATTCCAATTCCCGGGGCTATGGCTCCACCGAGATAATCTCCTTTTTCATTTATAACACAGAAAGTTGTGGCCGTGCCGAAATCGACAATAATCGTTGGCCCCCCGTAGAGGGTATAAGCCGCCACGGCATTGACCACCCTGTCGGCCCCAACTTCACGGGGGTCATCCATCAAAATATTCAAACCGGTCTTCACTCCCGGGCCCACAACCAGGGGATACAGTTCGAAATATTTTTGTGACATCTTTTCCAGCGTATGCATCAGGGGAGGCACAACGGAAGAAATGGCTATCCCCGTAACCGCTTTCCACTCCAGGTTGCTATGCAGAAAAAGGTTTTTGATCATGATGCCGAGTTCATCCTCGGTGCGCTCATGTTTTGTCGCCATCCGCCAACAGATTTGCATCTTGTTGTTTTCGAAGACCCCCAGCATGATATACGAATTGCCCACATCGATGGCCAGCAACATTTTTCTCTTCCCTCCCGATTTACCCTACAACATAATAACAGAGTGAATATTTTAATTCAATCAAAGGAAATGATTTTGTCGGGTAAAAAATTGACATCATGGCAGGAAAATCGGCAAATTAGTAGAATCTTGCTAAGTACAATCTACATGAAGAAGAAAAAAACGTCGTTGCATCACCACATTTGAAAGCTTTATGAACAGAATCAAGACTCAAAGGAGAGGAATATGGTAGACGAGCAGAAGATAGAAGAAGCAGTAAAAATGATACTGGAGGCGATAGGCGAGGACCTTGAACGGGAAGGGCTCCGTGAAACGCCAAAGCGAGTGGCCAGGATGTACAAGGAGGTTTTTAGCGGATTGAGCCAGGATCCATGCGACATCCTGCATAAATTTTTCGTTACCGACAACCATGAAGAGATGGTTCTGATCAAAGATATCTCTTTCTATTCCATGTGCGAACACCATCTTCTCCCTTTTTATGGCAAGGCACATATCGCTTACATTCCTGCCGATGGGCGCATCATCGGTCTGAGCAAATTGGTCAAATTGATCGAAGTATTTGCCCGCCGCCCGCAGTTGCAGGAGAGGCTTACCAGCCAGGTTGCCGATGTAGCCATGGAAAAATTGGCCCCGAAGGGGGTAGTTGTCGTGGTGGAAGCCGAACACCTTTGCATGACCATACGCGGGGTAAAGAAACCCGGTTCAATAACAGTCACTTCGGCAGTAAGGGGACTCTTCCGCCACAGTCCCGTTTCCAGGGAAGAAGCTTTTACCCTGATAAAAGGATAAAACAAAACAGGATGACGGCACTCAAAAAGATAAATCCAGAGAATCGATAAGGCTACGGTAAACAGTAATGACCTCTATTTTACAACTGGGACCATACGATCTCCCCCTGGGGGAAAGAACATTGATCATGGGAATCCTCAATGTCACCCCCGATTCTTTTTCAGACGGGGGCCTCTTCCACCAATTTGATAAAGCTATTGCCCAGGCGCTGCGTATGGCCGAAGAGGGAGCGGATATAATCGATATAGGGGGGGAATCAACCCGTCCCGGATATATGCCCATCTCCCTGGAAGAGGAGCTAAACAGGGTTATCCCCATCATCCGCACCCTCAAAAAAGAAATCGATCTTCCCCTTTCCATAGACACCTACAAGGCAGAAATTGCAACCGCGGCCCTGCATGAAGGTGTCCATATGGTCAACGATATCTGGGGGTTGAAGGCTGATCGTAAAATGGCCGGGATTGTTGCCACAGCAGGGGTTCCCGTCTGCCTGATGCATAATCGGAGAGAACCTGTTTATCGCGATTTCATCCCCGACATCATCTCGGACTTGCAAGAGAGTGTCGATCTGGCATTGGCTGCCGGGATAGAAAAGAGTAAAATTATTGTCGACCCGGGTATCGGATTCGGGAAAAACCTTGATCAGAATCTGGAAGCCATGCATCATCTGCATGAGTTGAAATCACTGGGGTTTCCGGTGTTGCTTGGTTCTTCAAGAAAATCCATGATCGGCAAAACACTGAATCTGCCCGTGGAGGACCGCCTGGAAGGAACTGCTGCTACAATAGCTTATGGAATCGCTGCCGGAGTGGATATTGTCAGGGTTCATGATGTCAGGGAAATGGGGCGTGTAGTCAGAATGACCGACGCGATCGTGAGGCGTCAGAAAGGCTGAAAATGCATGGGAAAGATAAGATTGAATAGATTATCTTTTTTTGCTTACCATGGTGTTCTGCCGGAGGAGAAAGAACGCGGGCAGGAATTTCTGGTAAGCGTGGAATTGGATGCTGATCTGGAGGGAATCAGCCGGGCCGACGACCTCGGGGAAACGATAGATTATGCGGATATTTCCCTGTTGATCGAAGAGATCATGCTGAAAGAAAGATACGATCTGATCGAGTCAGTTGCGGACAGATTGGCCGGGGAACTGATCAAAATAAATAAAGTAAACCACGTTACCGTAACAGTGGAGAAACCACGGCCGCCACTGCCGGTTTTGAGCGGCGGGGTATCGGCAACCATCAGCCGTTCCAGATAATAATTTTTGCCGGGAAACCGATCTTTTTTGACAAACAGGTGATAAAATAATGACCACGGTTTACATCGGTCTGGGATCGAATCTCAAGGACAGGCTTGACTTTCTCAATCGTGCCGTCGAGGAAATGGACCGGCTTCAAAACACCGAAATGTCGAAACTTTCCTCTGTCTACGAAACTGATCCGGTCGGCGGCCCGTTACAGGGCAGGTACCTCAATGCGGTATGCGCGATCACAACATCTCTGTCGCCCATCTCCCTGTTGAACGCCACCAAAAAAATAGAATATGACCTTGGACGCAGACGGAAAGGCCACTGGGAAGCACGTTTTATCGATATCGATATCCTTGTTTTCCCGGGTGTTGTGATGCGGACAACGACACTCACGCTCCCCCATCCCTTGCTGGACAAGCGCTGGTTTGTCCTTGTTCCCCTGGTTGAGATTGCTCCGGATCTTGTCCCGCCGGGCTACTCCAGGAACGTGACCGCTCTTCTGCACGATCTTGGCCCCCCGGAAGGCATTGATCGGTATGAAGGGGAAAAACCCTGGGGCAAGTACAGCCATCTCATGGCCGGGAATAACCAAAACCCGTAGATCTTCTGCCCCGGGCAGTCTATTCCACATCACCGCGAGCCGTCAAGATATTTTTCCAGATACTCCCGGTAGAGATGCTGGAAATCTGCCGTCACCGGGCCGGGTTTACCCGTACCAACCGGTTTTCCCTCGATCGCAATCAGGGGCATGACCTGTAGCAGGGAATTCGTCAAAAAAGCTTCATCGGCTTCTTTCAGAAAAAGCGGGGAAATATTTTGTTCATGTATTTTGATTTTTTTTTCGGCCAGTTTGATAGCCAGGGCACGAGTTATTCCCGGCAGGATACCGGCTTCTGCAGGTGGAGTGTACACCTCTTTGCCCTTGACCAGGAAAAGATTGCTCACCGTCCCTTCGGCCAGATAACGTTTCTGGTTCAAGAAGATGCCTTCATCGCAACCCCTGCCTGTCGCTTCCTTTCTTCCCAACACATGATCGAGGCGGTTCAATGTTTTGAGGCCTGCGAGCGGCGAGTACTCGTTCAGGGGAAAACCGATCAATGCCCCGCGAAAACCCCTCCGGTACTGTTCCGGCGCGTATGGAATCCCGGCATGCGATGTGATGAAAAAAGTTGATGGGCCAGATTCCAGGGGCCAGAGCCCGCGCCGGGAAAAGCCCCTGGTAAGGGTCAGGCGCAATACCCCTTCATGCAGGGAGTTGGTGTCTATGACCTTCTCCACCGCCCGAAATATGTTGTCCTTTTTACCAGGCATTTTCAGGCCAAGCAGGTCAGCGCCCCGCTCAAGCCTTTCAACATGCCTGTCCAGAAGAAAGGGAATACCCCCGTACACCCTCATCGTTTCAAAAAGGCCATCCCCGTAGAATATGCCCCGGTCAAATATGGAAATCTGCGCTTCCCCGATGGGTACAATATCACCGTTCAAAAAACAGCAAGTTTGCAATCGATACACCCTCCCTGCATCAAAGGCCCAACGCTGCAAACAACGCTCTGGCCTTGTCCAGCGTTTCCAGGAACTCCGCTTCCGGAGACGAATCAGCCACGATGCCGCCCCCGACCTGAAAAAAAGCTCGTTGGCCCTTGATAACAAATGTACGGATGACAATATTCAAATCCGCTTTCCCGGCAAAGTCAATGTACCCGATCGAACCCGTATAGATACCGCGCCTGACCGGTTCCAGTTCTTCTATGATTTCCATGGATCTTATTTTTGGCGCACCGGTGATTGATCCTCCCGGGAATGCCCCCTTCAACACTTCCATTATACCTTTTTCTTGCGGGATTTTCCCCGTTACCGTTGCCACCAGATGATATACCGTGGCATATTCCTCCAGGGTGGCCAGGGATGGAACCTCCACCGTGCCTGTCCGGCACACCCGGCAAAGATCATTCCTTTCCTGGTCCACGATCATGGCCAGTTCTGCCCGGTCTTTTTCACTTTCCAGAAGCTCCCGTTTCAATGACAGGTCTTCCGCCACGTTTTTCCCGCGTGGACGTGTCCCCTTGATGGGCCGTGTTTCCAGATCCAGCCCGTCAAGTTTGAGAAACCTTTCCGGCGAGGATGAAACAACATTCACTTCGGGAAAATCCAGGAAAGAAGCAAAAGGAGCAGGATTGATCGACCGAAGCCGACGATAAAGCGCCCAGGGGGGGCTCTCCAGCCGGGCTTCGAAACGCTGGGACAGGTTGACCTGGTAGATCTCTCCGCGTCCGATATAACCGAGGGCTTTTTCCACCATGTCCATGTATTCTTTCCGGGAAAAGTTGCTGCAAGGGCCACTTCCCTTTATCTCGACAGCAGGCATTGCTTCCTGTCGACGCATCGTATCCTTCAATCTGTATTGCAATTCCCGGAAACGCCGGTCACGATGAGCGAGCCTTGCCGGGGGATCCCGGAACGGCTGCCCCGTTGAAAAAAGATAGGTTTCATGTTGATGATGATCCACGACTATTCCACGGTCATAAAAGGCCATGATGCATTCGGGTATCCCTGTGTCATCCGGAATACACCTCGGTAGCCTTTCGAGGGAACGCCCCATATCGTAAGAAAGATAACCCACAGCCCCGCCACCTACCATCGGTATTTCATGCCTGGAAAGAGTAGAAAGTCCAGCGAGCAATTCTCCCAGACATGAGAAAGGATTTTTTTCAATGAAAACGTTGTATCCCCCGGCGTAACGGATTGCACAACGGTCGCCCCGTGAACTGAAAACAAGAAAAGGATCCCCGCCCATGATGGAAAAACGGCCCAGAGCATCCTGGTTGCCGCCGCTTTCCAGCAAAAAGGCATAGGGGTTGCCTTCAAAAATGCCGTGGAGCCGATCCAATGGAAGGGTGTCTGGCCAGACCTCAACGATGGGTTCCATCATCCATCCCTCCTTCCCTGCCAGAGCATTTGCATTCGCCGGCCAGGCTTATGAAATTGTCCAGGATCCGTTGACCATATTCAGTCAAAATCGATGCCGGATGAAACTGAACACCGTAGACCGGCCCATGGCGGTATTTCAGAGCCATCATTTCTCCTTCGCCACTGAAAGCCGTGACCTCCAGATCCGAAGGCATGGTGCGAGAATCTGCGACCAAAGAATGATAACATGCTGCTTCAAAGGGCAGGGGTACCCCTGCAAAGAGCCCCTCCCCGTGATGGTAGACCTCCGCTGTCTTTCCATGCCGGGGGACATCCGCCTGCCTGACCTTTCCCCCAAAAGATTCAACCAGTGCCAGGTACCCGGAACCGATACCCAGCAATGGAATCGATCCGGCTACCCCCCCGGCCAATGCAACCACATTCCTGTCTTCCCCCGGACATCCCCGATCCGAAGAGATCACCATTGCCCGGGGCGCCAACCCGGCTATTTCTTCCATGCTGATATCATCGAAACACAGGAGCCGGATATCGTTACAACCTCGTTGTAAAAAAAGGTCGGCCAGGACATATACAAATGGATCACGATCATCAATTATCAACGGCATTTTCAACCCCCCAAAAGCAGAAGGACGCTACTGCCGATTCGCATCCCGGCCCTTAGCGTCCTCCATAACTGTTTGTTTATTTTTGAACAGGTTTTAGAACAAACCTTTTACCTTGCCTGTATCAACATCGACATCCACACGGCGATAGGCTGGATTGGCTGCCGTTCCAGGCATCAGCGAGATCGTTCCCGCCACGGGAACCACGAATCCCGCCCCGCCATAGGTGAGGATATCTCGCACATAGAGTTTCCAGCCCTTGGGCACACCTTTCAACATCGGGTTATCGGTCAGGCTCAGGTGAGTTTTGACCATGCAAGTGCCCAATTTCTGAATTTCGGGGTCTTTCTCCATCCGCTTTGCTTTCTCCAGCGCTTCAGCAGAGTATTCAACACCATCGGCGCCATAAACCTCGGTAGCAATAAGTTCAATGCGCTTGCGAAGCGGCGTATCCAGTTCATACAGAAACTTGAAGTCGTTGGGCTCATTGCAGGCATCAACAACGGCATCGGCAAACTCGAGGGCACCTTCCCCCCCGTACTGCCAGTGCTCAGAAAGAGCTACCCTGGCTCCGGCTTCCTCCGCGATACGGCGCACCAGATTGATCTCATTTTTGGTGTCGGTATGGAATGCGTTGATGCAGACCACCGGATTGATTCCCGCTTTCTTGATGGTACGGACATGGTGAATCAGGTTTTCGCAACCCTTCTCAACCCACTCCAGTTGTTCCGTAAGATATGCTTGATCCAACGGCTGGCCCGGAAGTGGCAGAGGGGCACCACCGTGAGCTTTGAGCGCACGTATGGTAGCCACAACGACGGCACAGTTGGGCTTCAGCCCCGACATGCGGCATTTCAAGTTCCAGAACTTCTCGAACCCGATATCGGCAGCAAATCCTGATTCCGTAATGACATAGTCACTCAGCTTGAGGGCAACGCGGTCCGCGATGATCGAGGACTGCCCGATAGCAATGTTGGCAAAGGGGCCGGCGTGAACAAATGTCGGCTGCCCTTCGAGCGTCTGCAGTAGATTGGGGTTGAGAGCCTCGACCATCCAGGCAGTCATTGCCCCGTCAACCTCGAGATCCCCCGTGGTAACCGGATTCCCACGTTTGTCGTAAGCTACCACGATTTTACCCATGCGTTCCCGCATATCTTTCAAGTCCCGGGCCACCGAAAGGATAGCCATGACTTCGGAGGAAACAGCGATGGCAAAGCCCGAATTCATCATGAATCCATCCCGCCTGGTTCCAAGGCCGATATTGATGTTGCGCAGAGCCTGGGCGCAAAAATCTATGATCCACTTCATTTCCACATTGCGCGGGTCAATGTTCAATCTTTTCAAATTGCTACGTTCCAGAAATGCATCCGTAGAATTGAATTCATGCTGAATTCGTGATGTAAGGGCCACCATGGCCAGGTTGTGAGCGTTCATGATTGCGTTGATATCCCCGGTCAAACCTAGGGAAAAAGGAGTCAGTGGGATACACTGGGCGAGGCCTCCACCGGCAGCAGACCCTTTTACATTCATGGTTGGCCCGCCCGAAGGCTGGCGAATGGTAGCGATGGCCGACTTCCCCCGCCTACCCATTCCTTGAGTCAACCCCATTGTGGAAGTGGATTTTCCTTCGCCAAGGGGAGTCGGGGTGATGGCAGTAACATCTATGTATTTGCCGTCGGGCCGATCCGCCAATCGATCAAGAACCTTTTTGAAATCTATCTTGGCCACGTAGTGACCATGTGGAAGCAATTCTTCCTTTTCCAACTCCATCTCTTCTGCCAGCTGGTAAACTGTCTTCATCCTTGATTCTGCTTCCTCGGCAATTTCCCAGTCAGCATATTTGGTAGGATCAAGTGTCATTTAATTTCCTCCTTTATTAAGAACAAATTTTTCCGATTTTTGATCTTTGCAAGATGTCGCCTTTACTTTGCCTTGCTTGCCTTTCCAAACGCCTCCCTTCAGGTCTTTATCCCATATTTATTAAGATTTCATACCAAATGTGGGCAATATTGATTCATAATTCTAATTTCTTCATAATTATTAATATTCCTGCTAATAAACAAGATACTTTTGATATTTTGTTGCATATTGCTGGCATCCCAAAACAAAAAAACCCTCTGTCCCGGGCAGCAAAAACCATGCAAAAAAGAAAGCGGTGATGAATTGTGGATCAATCATCGGGATCAAACGACGGGGAAATCGTGTCTTCGGTGTGTTCCGTATTTTCGAGGGGATGATCCTGCCCGATTCCCCCGGAGATATTTCTGAAGGAGCTCTTGACATTCTGAAAATTGTCTTTTTCCCTTGCTTTTCTTTCCACCTCTATCTCCTCGATGGTCTTTCCCTCTATGATGGCGGCAATCTCGTCAGAATCCAGCGTTTCTTTTTCGATCAACGCTGCTGCCAGTTCGTCCAGTTTGTCCCGGTTCTCTTCGATGATCTCCCGGGCACGATGGTAGCAACGGTCAACGGTCAAGCGTATTTCCTTGTCAATCGCTTTGGCAATATCTTCACTGAAGTTTCGATCATGGGCAAAATCCCTTCCCAGAAACACCTGATCATTTTTCTTGCCCAGGGTAATGGGGCCCAGTTTATCGCTCATACCGTATTCCATGATCATCTGACGTACGATGGATGTGGCCCGTTCCAGATCATTTTGCGCTCCGGTACTGACCTCGTTCAACACCACTTCCTCGGCCACCCTTCCCGCCAGGAGAGTACTGACACGATCCAGAAGTTCCGAACGGGTCATATAATACCTGTCTTCCTCCGGAAGCATCAGCGTAAACCCACCGGCACGGCCACGGGGTATAATGGAAACTTTGTGTACCGGGTCCGTGTTGGGAAGAAGATAACCAACCAGTGCATGCCCGCTCTCATGGAAAGCAACCAGCTTTTTTTCAAAATCGCTGATAACCCGGCTTTTTTTCTCTGTTCCCGCTACCACCCGGTCAATTGCCGCTTCGATTTCTTCCATGCCGATATACTGTTTGTTGCTTCGCGCCGTAAGCAGCGCCGCCTCGTTCATGACATTTTCAAGATCAGCCCCGGTAAAACCAGGAGTACGGCGGGCAATAACTTTCAAGTCCACCGTCTCATCCAGGGGTTTTTTTCGGCTGTGAACCTTCAATATCCCTTCACGACCCCTGACATCGGGATAATTGACGGTCACTTGCCGATCAAAACGGCCGGGGCGCAACAGGGCCGGATCCAGAATGTCGGGGCGGTTGGTAGCGGCAAGAATGATAATACCTTCATTGACATCAAAACCATCCATTTCCACGAGGAGCTGGTTGAGGGTCTGCTCCCTTTCGTCATGCCCACCCCCCAGGCCCGCACCCCTCTGCCTGCCGACAGCATCGATCTCGTCAATAAAGACGATGCATGGGAAATTCTTTCGTGCGTTTTCGAAAAGATCTCGAACCCTTGATGCCCCCACACCGACGAACATCTCCACAAAATCAGAACCGCTGATACTGAAAAAAGGGACATCGGCTTCACCGGCAACAGCACGTGCCAGAAGCGTCTTCCCCGTTCCAGGTGGGCCAACCAACAAAACCCCTTTGGGTATCCTTGCCCCGATAGAGATATATTTCTTCGGGTCCTTCAGGAATCCCACAATCTCTTCAAGCTCGGCTTTTTCCTCGTCAGCTCCGGCAACATCATTGAAAGTAACCCTGGTACGGTCAGGATCATGCAACCTGGCCTTGCTCTTGCCGAAATTCATGACCCGGCTGCCGCCACCCTGGGTCTGTTGCATGAAGAAAAAGAAAAGTCCGATCAGAAGTACGAAGGGAATCATGTAGGTCAAGGCGCTCCACCAGGGAGTGCTAACTTCACGAGCTTCAAACTGGATATTTTTTGCCTCGAGCCGCTCGGTCAGATTGTCATCGTCAGGTTTGGTGGTTTTTATTTTTTTTACCACCTTGCCATCAATTTCGGTTTCTTTTCTAAGCTCTGCCTTGATATCCATCCCCTCGAGGACAACCTTCCTGATCTCCTGTTTTTCGACCATGTCGATAAAATTGGGAATGTAATCTACACGCGGTATTTCTTCACGGCCCTGGAAATAGCTTATCAGGGCTATAACCACAATGGCGATAAGAAGATAAAATGTGGCGTGGCGCATGAATGGATTCAAATAATGTCCTCCTCAATGTGTGCATCCTGGATATTTAAAATCTGTTTTATTCTAACATATAAACACCGCCATGCAAACTTTTATACCCCTTTTCCATCATGTTGGATCGTGGCCTTTTTGAAACCGGCAGATCCCGTCAACAAACTTTTCCGGGCCGGGAGCTCCACACAGGACATGCGCTGATTGCAATACAGAAATTCAATCACCATCAAGCCCCCGGAAAACGTTTCCCCGCTAGATAAAATAGATATCAGGCAGATGACGATATTTTTCGTTGTAATCGAGGCCATAACCAACCACGAAATGATCCGGAATGACGAAACCCCGGTAATCCGCCTCGATGTCGATAAGGCGCCTTGCAGGCTTGTCCAGGAACGCCACGATTTTGATCGAAAGGGGTCTGCGCTGCCTGAAATTGTCAGCGATGAACTTCAGTGTAAGGCCGGTATCAATTATGTCTTCCACAATGATGACTTCCCTGCCCTCGATGCTCCTGTCCAGATCCTTGATAATCCGTACCACCCCCGAAGATTTTGTCGAGGCCCCATAGCTGGACACGGCGATAAAATCTATTTCCGAGGGAGTTTGGATATACCTGATCAGATCGGCAAGAAAAACCACCGCACCTTTCAGCACTCCAACAAACAATATTTCTTTTCCCCGGTAATCTTCATCTATAGCCCGGGCTATCTCCCGAACCCTGGTGTTGATTTCTGTCCGCCCGATAAGTATGTTTTCTTTACCTGGCAATTTTCATCCTTCCAATCTTCCGATCAGGTTTGAACTTTATTGTCAGCGCCCGCCGGGTTTCCGCTGTAACCCGGAAAGGATGAGCAATATCCAACCCTGTCACCCAAACGATATCAGTTCCGCAGACTACCAGGGGCAGGCAGTCCCGCTCCTGCCGGGGCACTTTGCGATCGATCAGATGATCTTTCAGTTTTTTTTGCTTGCCATCCATACCCAGGGGCCGGAAACGTGCCCCTGCCCAACGAAAAGTAACGACAAGGGGCAAGCGAAGCTTGTCATAATCCAGGTAAGCTTCCTTGCTGCTGTCGGGGGGCCACCTCAATCCCCGGGGATCTGCAATCGTTGTCGTGAAAACCCCCCCGCCACCGGGAATGGAAGTGTCGCCTGGCACGTTCAGAACAACCGTCTTCGCGGCCATTTTTTTCTTCCGGGGCTTTCTGGTTATCACCAATCCCAACTTTGAAATGTAAGCCCTTCCGTGACCGGGAAGCTGTGTTTCTTTCCCCGGCCGGGAATCAAGTAGCAGCTGCTCGAGAGCTTCGATATGTTTGCTTTCCGGGTAGAAGCCAACACCTCGGCTTATTCCCGCCCAGGCAACTCTCAAAACCCGTCTCCTGAGAGCGGGATGCAATTTCCGAACCTCCGATGCATCGATTACAACTGTTTCCCGCTCCCGTGCCCGGGTATATTTTTCGCACAGATGTATGGCTCTCCGTTGCAGATATGCCCCCTCTTCCCCGGCAAGGACAGAAAGGCGAAAAATAGCCTCGCCCACCCTTGGATTGTATTCTCGGGTCAGAACAGGAACAAGTTCAAGCCGGATCTTGTTTCGCAAGTACAAAGGCTCCAGGTTGCTGGGGTCACTGACATGATCTATTCCATTTTCTTCACAGTAATCCAGGATCTCGTCCTTGCTTATTTCCAGCAGGGGACGCACCAGAACAATACCCCTCCAGGGGCGGATGGCCTTGATACCGGCCAGGCCATCCAATCCGGTTCCCTTGATGATATTCATCAGGACCGTCTCCACCTGGTCATCACGATGATGGGCGGTGGCAATCCTGTTGACTTCAAAAAAAGAAGCCGCCTTTTCAAAGAATGTATAGCGGCAAAGCCTTGCCGCGGCCTGGACAGACAAACCTTTCTCCTGCCGGTACAATGCGGTATCGACCCGGGAACCATAGAAAGGAAGCCCCCATTTGCGGGAAATCGAACGGACAAACACAAATTCCCGGGAGGCCTCCGGACGAAGTCCATGATCCAGGTGGGCAACAAACAACCTGATACCCAGTTCCGAACGGAGCCGAAGCAGAACATGAAGCAGGCACATGGAATCGGGACCGCCGGAAACGCCTACCAGAACCCTGTCCCCTGTTTGAAAAAGGTTGGCATATTCGATTAATTCACGCACTTTGTCCTTGACCATCAAAATCTATATTCCCCTTGCATGAAAAAAAAATAAGCAATCACTGGCAGAGATTGCTTATTAATTTAATTAGAGTCAAGCGAAATTCCTTCTTTATATTTTTGTATGCTTATATAATCCCCACTTTTTCCTTTTTGAAGCCGCTTCCTTTCCTGGCCACCTGCCGATTCAGGGGGATTATACGGCAGGCTATCACCGTCATGTCGTCATGTTTGTCTTCAATCTCGCAGCGGAGCATGGCTTCTTCCAGAATCCTTCCGGCCACGATCTCGGGGTGATTGTATTCACAGTGATTGAGGAAGTTAGACAACCAGGCGTCCGAATTTCCATACACACCATCCGAGACCATGACATAAAGATCTCCGCTCTGGATCCCGATACTCTTCTGTTCGATTTCCAGATGCGAAAGAATGCCCAGAGGCAAGGATGCCGCGCCTATTTTATTCACATCTTTCCCCCTTTTCTGGAAACTGGGAGCAGCACCTATTTTGATTGACTCGATCTCACCTGTGCCCAGATTGATGAGCGCAAGATCCATGGTGGCAAAGAACTCTTCCAGTGTACGGAGCTGGAGCAGAGAATTTACCACCCGGATGACCATTTCTTTGCCAAAACCGGCCTCCAGCATCTTCTCGATCAGCTTGACCGCTGCTTTGCTCTCGGCTTGGGCTCGTGGCCCCTGTCCCATGCCGTCGCTCAAGGCCAGCACCTGCAAGTTTTCCCCGAACTCGAAAACGCTGTAATAATCTCCGCAGACTTTCTGACCTTTTCCCGGCTTCTGTGCTACTCCGACCTCCACAGTAAAGAGCGGGGAAACCCTTTCATTTGCGGATTGCAAGGGATTGGTCTTGACTTCTTCAGCCATCTCCTCCATGATGAGGGACACTCCCTCCAGCTGGCTGGAGACCAGATTCCTCTCCTCCGTCAATTTGTTTACCCAGTAACGGTTAGCTTTCCACACTTCTCTACTGCAGTTTATGGCCGTCAGCAATGATGCCGGGCTGCGGCACTTCACCCTGAAGTCGGGAGAAAGGTGGTATTCCTTGATCTCCCCTTCCGTCCGGGCCAACAGATCGATGATCCAGCGAAAATTCCGGTAAAAGTCTTTCCCCCAGCAACGATCCTTCATCAAGCATGTTTTGCAGGCACGATTCACGATATCATTGATAAACGGTGCCATCTCAGCTTCGATAGGACGCTGCTCATTACCGGTGATCTGGCTGAAATTCTCCGAAAGCTCGGAAAACAGGTTGGACAGGCGTTGAATTTTTGTAGCAACCTTGCCGAGGTATTCTTTCTCCACTTCACCCGCATGTATGGCCGTCCCCCGCGGTAGCTTCCCGGAAGCCCACCGGTAGAACACCGTGGGAATCAGAAGAAATATCCCCAATGCCAACAGATTGTCCAGCTGGTAAACCTCCGAAAATGCAGACGGCTCCAGCAGAGCGAAAAAAGGAAATGAAAGAATGTACCCCGATGCCGAACCCAAGCGCCCGAATTGCCGCATAAAGCCGGCCCAGAACCCGCTAAAAGCGAGGGATCCGATTACCAGGTACAGGTAGGGGTTCCCCAACCCCAAGATTATCCCCACGATTACGCCCATAGCGGCTCCTCCACCGGCACCGATAAGATAAGCGGACACCAGCAACAACAATTTGCTAAACAGACTGACTACGGAAATCCCGGCGATCTCCACCGTTCCGATTCCTATCAGCGCGAGGGAGAATAACAGGAACATGGCCAGGATCTCTTCCGAGGTTAAATCAGGACGATCCCTGATCCTGGGCAACTGCCCGACTACGTGCACGGCCGGCACCAAGGTTATGGACACCAGTAACCCGATTAGCACTTCCAATCCCAGGAATGCACCATCGAAAGCCCCGGTAATTCCGGAAACCAGTATGGGTGAAGATAGTACAATCAACAACACCACCGAAACAACCAGGGGGCTTTTTTTCTTCCACAGGCGCAGGCACAAAGCCTCCCAGACCCAGATCAGGAAGATGGCTACAAGGAGATGTCCTGTTGACAACCACCCCAGCACAGTTGCCCTGCCGAGCAATACCGTTGCCGCTACCAGATAGCTTTGTAACGGTTTTTCCCGCAACAGGACCAGCCAGAAGATGGCCCCGAAGGTGGCTACCTCTCCCATAAGGGTTGCCCTGCCGAGCAGAAAGCCGAGCATGCCAAGGAGGAGCAATTCTCCCCTGGACAGGGCCATTTCCTTCAAACCGGCAAGGCGCTCGGACAAACGCCACCGGATTTTTTTTAAACTCAATCGTTCATCTACCGTTATCGAAGATCCTGTATACAAGGACTCCTCCTTCAAGCAAACAACCTCCTTTCCTGAACGCCTGGAACCTCATTATAAATGACCGCCATCTATTTTAATGTCACAATAGGGCGGGTCCAAAATAATTTTTTCCGACAATAATTCCCTGCTTTTATCGTAATGGTGATGATAGTGCCATTTTTTATGGAAGCCGATTCAACAATGGCCATTTTTTTTGGCAATATCGGTTAATACTTTACGAAAATAGAGGATGGAATCTTTGAAAAACATTTTTTCTGCAGGTGATGATACGCGGCAATACCATTTCTTCCTGGCCTGAAACAATGGAGAGGCAACAAAAAAACCCCCTTGGGGGCAGACAGTGGTAACGCGGAAAATGTCCTGGAGGTTGTTGATTGTCAAGAATGATGGCGGTAGGAACGGTGCCCACGCCTTGGGTCATTGCTCCTTTTTATATCCTGCTGGCGTTCATCGCTCTCTTTCAAGAAACGGGATAACTTGTCTTCGAAAGAATGGTCCGGTTTTCTGGAAGGGACTTCTTTTTTTTCCTTTGCTTGCTTGATCGAAAGGGCCACCTTGCCTCCCTCGGCAGTTGAAAGCACCTTGACCTTTACCACGTCATCCTTCTTGAGATAATCATTGACATCTTTTACGTATGTGTGAGCAACCTCGGAAATGTGCACCAGCCCGGTCACCCCGTTGGGGAGGAGGACAAAGGCTCCAAAATTGGTAATACCCGTCACCACCCCCTCAACAATGTGTCCAACTTTCAACGACATGCTAAGAATATTCCTCCCTGAAATAATGATAATCTTCAAAAGCCAACCTGCTATTCACCGGGCCTGGCCAGGTCCAGATAACGGCGGGCCAAAAATTCTATGTATTCCTGATCTTGCAGGCGGATGATCTCCTCTTTGAGTTCATCATTCTCATCTTCCATCTTCTGCACTTCGCCGTTGTAACGGTCTCTCTCCAGGGCCAAACAATGGCAATGCCAGTAATATGCCACAGCAACAAATAAAAGAAAAAGGATGCACAACAGGGCTGCAAAAGCAAAAGAACGGCGCCCGTTCCACACCTTTTGTTTCTTCCCCGGAAAGGTAACCACAGATCTCTTTCGCCTCATCTTGCTCCCCTGGTGACAGAATTTCCTGATTCATTTACTATTTCTATCCGGTTGCCCCAAAGTCCTGCATATCATAAATGATTTCTTCCATTAAACATATTCAAACATCATTATTTCTTCGCAACATATTGAAAATGGCCTGCCCCGCAGATTTGAACGATCCGGAGAAGCGGTCAAAACCCTTTACCAGGAACTTGCCCAAATTGCCACCATGATGAAATGCCCGGCGCCAGAAAATAAGTAGATAGCGGCTCAACAAAAAATGATAGACCAGAAATCCACACGTGATCCCTGCATAAGCATAGAAATGAATTTCTCCCCATAAAATAACAAGCAGTACCGACACGCTGATTGCCGAAACTGCTATCCAGAAAAATAGGTCTGCAAAAAAAGTAGCTCTGAAAGACATATTGATCAGAGCCTTCAGGGAACGATAAAAATCCAACAAAAAACCCAGGACAAACCCCAACAGCAATGCTTTGGCAAAAAGAAAAAATTGATACCCCGCTGGAGAGATGAAGTAGGTATTGTTCATGGTCACTATTTGAACAGTCTTTCAAAAAATCCCTTGCCCCGGTCCCTTGCACTTGGTTTCTGATCCGAGTAGGCCAACTCCAGAATCATCCCCGCGATTCTTACCTCACCCTGGTCAAGATTTAGATGCTTGATGTTTAAATTTTCACCGCGTACCGCCAACAATCCCTGTTCGGTATCCATGACGACTTCCTCATCATCAAAACTATCAACATTCATTACCCCGGTTATCTCCATCTCCTCCCGGTTTTCCAGGGTTAGACGATGGTCAATCACTCGTGTTCCGTATTTCTCCTCCATCGCTTCCTTCCCCCTTTATCTTCTCCCATATAATATATTATGTCCGGGAAGACAGTTTATTCCATGTCAACTATAACCCTTTGAATTGGAATCACCAGAGGTTGTGAAAGCGAATGTCCCGGTAAAAGTAGCTGATGATATCTTCCGCTGCCTTGCCTTTCTGGGCCATGGCTTTTGCACCCCATTGACACATTCCCACCCCATGCCCATAGCCCGTACCTGCCATCAGCAAGTCAGGGCCATCAATTTCAATTTTGTCAATAAACGTTGAGCGCATCTCCGTGGAGCCCAATTTGAGCCGCAAGATCGGGGCCAGTATTTCTGTTTCATTGAAACCGATCCTCAATGCCCTCCCCGAAGGACCCTTTTCCAGAATCCCTACCGAAGAGATTGCACCCGGGTCATGACCCGTTTCTCCGGTTACAATTGTTCTTATCTCGGTTAGCGGGAATCTGGCCTTCCAACTTCCTTCTTCGGGATCGATAATATCCTGTCCCTTCCCTTCCACGATATGAATATAGGAAGGATTCCCTTCCTTGGGTCCCAGTCCTTCATAGGCCAATGCTGTACGGGGCCCGGCATAGGCATGAAACCAGGCTCGGATAAACTGATCGTCATGAGTAACAACCTTGCCGCGTGTTTTTCGGACCGCCCTGCGTACCCTGCTATTTATCTTGTCCGCATCGTAAGCTTGAAAGCCCTCGGGATCCGTGGAGACATGAGCAGCTTTCCCCTTCACCTTTTCCCCTGCAGCTATTCTATGCAATGTGTATGTACGAGCAATGATGGCCTGGGCTGCAAGAGCTTCCAGCGGCCAGAGATTGTCCATCTCCGCGGCAACCACGCCTTCGATGTATTTTTCAAAATCCATCGTTTCGATCTCGTCATCTTCATGCATGAATACTTTGATGGTCGGCTCTTCCCGTGCACCCGTTCTGATCTCCGCGGGTATTTCAGGCCCTTCTCCTCTTTCAGATGTACCGTGGCCGGGAAACATTTTGCAACCGCCACAACCCAAAATGAACAGGCAACAAATCAAGCAAACACCCTGGATAAACCTGCGTTGTTTTTTTGCATCCATTTTACTGTTTCCCCTGGTAATCCTGAATTTCAGCAACCTCTGCACTGCAATATTAGTTTTTATTGTTTGTAGAATAATATTCAATAAAAAAGCACCGCGAGCGGTGCTTTTAAGCAAAATATCAATTATGTAGCGGTACCTTACTTTTTAACTCTATCTTTCAGTCCCTTTCCAGCCTTGAAAACAGGTACCGTGGTCGCTGGTATGGTAATCTCTTCCCTGGTTGCAGGATTTCTGCCTTTACGAGCTTCACGCTTGCGGGTAGAAAATGTTCCAAAACCGATAACCTGCACCTTGTCCCCTTTTGCTAATGCATCGGTAATATTTTTAAAAACAGCATTTACCACTTTTTCCGTATCTTTCTTCGATAACTCCACCTCTGCAGACACGGCATTCACCAGATCAGACTTGTTCACGTGAGTTTCCCTCCTCATGGTATTATTGTTTTAATTCAACATTTACCCTATTCGATATAACATCTATGATTCCTGCCTGCCCTAGGCTTTTTTTGTTTTTTTCTTGATTTCTTTCCACCAACAGTCAAGTTGGTTCAGATCGAAATCAGCAACACCCCCCCCTTTTTCTTTTGCTTTCTCCTCTATACCGGCAAACCTATCTGCAAATTTCTTCGTTGCCGCCACCAAAGCAAGTTCCGGATTTACCCCCATGAACCGGGATACATTGACCAGGGCAAACAGAAGATCACCCAATTCTTCCTCTATTCTTTCCCTATCTCCCCCGTGATATGCATGCATAAGCTCGTTTCGCTCCTCTTTGACCTTTTCCAGCGGTCCCTCGATCGATTTCCAGTCAAAACCTACACGAGCAGCTTTCTCCTGTACTTTGAACGCCTGCATCAAAGCCGGCAAGTCCGGGTCAATGTGCATTATGCTGGCCTCGCCCGACGACCTCTCGCTCCGTTCCTCCTTTTTTATCTGGTCCCATTTCTTCTTGACTTCCCGAGTCGAAAAAATTCTTTGAGATCCAAAAACGTGCGGATGGCGACGTACCAGTTTGGTTATCAATGTATGAACGACATCATAAAAAGCAAAATGCTTCTCCTCCATGGCAATCTGGGCGTGAAAGACAACTTGCAGCAGCAGGTCTCCCAGCTCTTCCTGCAAGGATCGCATATCTCCCTTCTCGATGGCCCCTACAACCTCGTAAGCTTCCTCGACGAGGTAAGGCCGCAAGGAGAGATGCGTCTGTTCCCGGTCCCATGGGCAACCGTTCTTCTCTCTTAGCCTGCCCATGACACCGATCAATTCCGAAAGGGAGTGGTCCTCCAGCGGGGGAAGGTAAAGATAACCGGGAGAAAGCAAGGAACTGCAATGATGCAAGGCATATATCGGGCACCAGCCACCAAAAGACGTTTTTTTTCGGCCTGCCGGTATCTTGAGAATGGCTGCCGGGTAACGATCGGGATAAGCTTTCAACAGGCAAGATTGTATATACAAAAGGTGACGGTGCCTGCCCGGGATCTTCACCACCAGATTATGAGAAACCGGTTCCCTGAGCCTGGAAACGGATTGCTCGTCCAGAAAGGTAACCCCACCCGGAAACTGTCTGGTTGCTCTATCAATGTTACTGCTCAAATTCTTCTTCAATTTGTAGATTATCCTCTTTTCTCGATTCAAGCCAATTTATTATTTCACGTTTCTGCTATTTGATCAATCTCAATTTTCGTACCCATTGAACAAGATTGCCGCCGATACGGGGAATGGTATATAGATCATCCTCGGTCAACCAACCCAGATAAAGAAGAGCAGCGAAGTAGACTGCGGCGCCGACGAGAATACTGGCGCATGTAGCAATCCCGTTGGCTGCCCCGAAACCCAGTCTCGCGGATGAAACGGACAATACCAGGCGGTAAAAATAAATAACCGTTATGGACATGACCAGTACCGAAACGATCGGCTTGAAAAAAAGCGGGCCGATTCTGAACCGGTAACCTGTTTTTCGGGCTACCTGAACAATATTCAACACAGCCACGACAAAAAAACCAACCGTGGTCGAGAGAGCGGCCCCCCCGATATGAACGGAAGGAATGGCTGTCAAGATCCATGTGAGAACTACCTTTACCACCGCACCATAAAACATGTTGAGCACGGGGATGAGCGTATAACCCATTCCTTGCAGGATCCCGGTCGTGGTCAAATAGAATGAAAAAAAGATTATACCCCAGGAGAGAATGGACAGGGGATAAGCCGCCTCGGTGTTGTTGTACAACAATACCGTAACCGCGTTGGACAGCATGGGCAAGGAGAGTAGAAAAAGCCCCACCGCCGAAGGCAGAGCAAACAGAACCGTCAACCGATTGGATATTTCTATGCGGTTATGCATGAGGGGCCGGTTTTTCAAAGTATAAGCTTCCGATATGGCCGGCACCAGGCTTATGGCCAGTGCGATCACGATTACACTGGGAAAATACATCAATGAAAGGGCCATACCCGTCAACTGGCCGTACAGAGCCGTAGCCCTTTCAGTGCTGAAGCCGGCTGCATGCAGCCGGGCCGGAACAATGGCCAGATCCAGCAAGTTGATCAGCGGGACCATGATTGACCCCAGCGTTATCGGAATCGAGAGGCTTATGATACGCCCGATTATCTGCAACGTGGTATCCTTCTTGCCGCGATACGTTTGCCTGTGCGCACTTTCCAAAAAGTCTGACTTCTGTCGGTAATAGATGATGACCAGTACCAGCAAGCCGATCAGGCCTCCTGTTACCGCCCCGAATGCGGCGCCGGCCGCCGCATGCTCAAGACTGACCGAAAGGAGATAAATAACAAGCGCAACGGAAGTAATCACCCTTGCCAATTGCTCCATGAACTGGGATATGGCCGTGGGAACCATCTGCTGGTGGCCTTGAAAGAAACCCCTCATTGCCGACATGATCGTTACAAAAAAAATAGCCGGGGAGATGGCCAGGATTGGCAGATAGGCACGTGGATCCTTGGCTATATTGATCGCGAAATATCTGGCGCCGCAAGCCAGAACCAGGGAAATGACGAATCCGGTAATTGTCAATATTATCAGCGAAACCCTGTAAACACGATAAGCTTCACTGTGATTGTTCAAAGCCAGTTTTTCAGCCACGAGCTTTGATATAGCCACCGGGATACCGGCCGTGGAAATGGTAAGCAAGGTTACATAAACAGGATAAGCCATCTGATACAGCCCTATCCCCTCATCACCCATTAAAGCGGCCAATACAATACGCATGGCCGCCCCAATAAACTTCACCACGATCCCGGTAAAAGCCAGTATAACAGCGCCTTTGACAAAAGTGCCTCTTTTCAACGCTCTCCCCCGAAAACCAGTATTATAACATTACTACTATGGTTACCACCATTCAGGCAGAGTGCCAGAACCCCTTATTGTTCCATCTGCTTGGCCAGAAAATAAGCGGCCGTTTCAACAAGTTTGAGTTCCATTTCCCCCATCTCGGCACTCTGTTCCCTTGTACCCATTATCACCGCCCCGATAGGATCGCCTTCCGAAACAATAGGGGCAATTACTTCATGATAAAACTTGGACACTGCTTCGCCCTCCCTGTAGAAGGGGTGGTCGGCAGTGTTGTTTATCAGCGCGCTGCGGCGGTCTTCCATAACTTTTTCAATAACCGGGCTCAACGGGCGATTTACAAATTCCTTTTTTGGCGCCCCCGCCACGGCGACGATGGTATCACGATCACAGATGCACGCGACCCTGTCGGTAGATTCGTTCAGGGCATCAGCATATTCCTGGGCAAATTCCTCCAATTCCCCGATGGGGGAATACTTCTTTAATATGACTTCACCTTCCCTGTCCACGAATATTTCCAGAGGATCGCCTTCCCTTATTTTCATGGTTCTACGGATTTCCTTCGGTATTACCACCCGACCCAGATCATCTATTCGTCTCACGATACCCGTTGCTTTCATTGCTAGTCCCTCTTTTCTTTTATGGCTGTAAAACTTCTTTCTTATTATTTAACGATGCTGCCTGTTTTATGCAATTTATTTGCGGTGACCCTGGAACCGGTCGGATAGCCAGGTCCTCGCTATCCACCCGGCGGGGACTACCAAAATATTCATAAATTATAATACAAGACGATTCAAATAACAACCTTCCGGATCAGAACGAGAAAATCCTCCAGCTCCCGAAGATACAACGACTCGTCTTTATCCCGGGATGGTTTGATTTTGAGGATAACGTCATTGCCGGATAGCAGCTTGACCTTTCCGGGATAATCTTTGATCAGCCGCCGCAGTTTCAGAGGATCAAGCTCCCGTCCCCGGCCAAAGATCACGTTTATCAGTCCATTTGCATGGTATATGGAAACAATATGCAGGCTTGAAGCCAGAATCCGCAAACGGGCAACGAGCAACAAATTTTCAACTTCCAATGGTAAAGAACCGTACCTATCGAAGAGCTCCCTGCGGGTCTCATCAACTTCCTCCTGCGAATTCAAGGCATAAATACGTTGATACAGCTCGATTTTCTGTTCCTGATCAGGTATGTATCCGGTAGGGAGAAAAGCACTGATTTTTAAATCCAGTCGTGGATTTACTGCAGGAACAACTTTTTCACCTTTGCGGGTTCTTACCGCCTCTTCCAGCATCCGACAGTAGAGTTCAAAGCCCACGTCCGCAATAAAACCATGCTGTTCCGGACCAAGAATGTTGCCGGCCCCCCTTATTTCCAGATCGCGAAGGGCCACCTTGAAACCGGAACCCAGCTCGGCAAATTCCTTGATCGCCTGCAACCGCTTCTCCGCAGCCTCGGTAAGCACCTTGTCACGCTGAAAAGTAAGATAGGCGTAAGCCAACCTGTTTGAACGCCCGACTCGCCCCCGTAACTGATAGAGTTGAGCCAGACCGAAACGATCGGCATCATAGACAATCAGCGTATTTACATTGGGAATATCCAATCCTGCTTCAATAATGGTGGTAGATAGCAAAACATCGTATTCCCCCTCAATAAATTCATTCATGATCCTTTCCAGCTTCGATTCTTCCATCTGCCCGTGCGCAACGGCTATCCTGGCCTCCGGCACCAGTTCCCGAAGATTCTGTGCCCACTTTTCGATATGCTGCACCCGATTGAACACATAATATACCTGCCCTCCACGCCCCATTTCACGCCGGACAGCTTCCCGGACAACCTGGTCGGAATATTCAAGAACATAGGTCTGAACGGGGTAGCGGTTTTCCGGTGCGGTTTCAATCACGCTCAGATCTCTTGCCCCTACAAGCGACATGTGTAGAGTACGGGGTATGGGCGTGGCTGTCAATGTCAGCACATCAACATCCAGGCGTATCTTTTTCAATTTTTCCTTGTGGCGAACACCAAAACGATGTTCTTCATCGATCACGATCAACCCAAGATCCTTGAAGCGCACATCACCGGAAAGAAGACGGTGCGTGCCAACCATGATATCGATGTTGCCTTCAGAAAGATCCTTTATCCGTTCCCTCTGCCTGGTAACTGATAGAAAACGGCTCAGGAATGAAACTTTGATGGGAAAATAGGAAAACCTTTCACTGAAATTGCGGTAATGTTGCTGTGCCAGAATCGTTGTGGGGGTCAGTATTGCAACCTGTTTCCCTTCCATTACGACATTGAAAGCCGCCCTCATGGCCACCTCTGTTTTGCCATACCCCACGTCCCCGCAAAGCAATCGATCCATCGGCTTGCCCCGGGCCAGATCATTCCTTACTTCTTCTATAGTTTGCAGTTGGTCAACGGTTTCCTCATAGGGAAAGTAAGAATCGAATTCCGATTGCCATGGATGTGGGATCCGGTACGGGTAGCCCTCCAGGGAACTTCGAGCAGCATAGATGGAGATCAATTCCTCGGCAAGTTTTTCTACCGATGCTTTGACCCTGCCCTTTGTACGGTTCCAATCGCTGCTGCCCAACCGCTGAAGCCTGGGTATTTTCCCCTCAACACCGATGTATTTCCGGATCAAGTCGATCTGTTCCACGGGAACATACAGTTTGTCCTTTCCCGCATAGCGGATATCAAGATAGTCTTTCTTGATTCCTTCAATTTCCAGCGTCCGAACACCAAGATATTTCCCGATCCCATGCTGGTTATGCACCACATAATCCCCGACAGCCAGTTCACGATAATGGCGGAGTTGCAAACCTTCCTCCCTGCTTGCCAACCTTTTTCTTTTCTTCCTTCTGGGAAAAAGGTTCTGTTCGGTAACAAAGACGGTACGCAATGAGGGAATAACAAACCCGTTATTTAAACTACCGATTGTAATCTGTGGAACGGACCGGTCCATGGAAAGCATTCCTCTGGAAAAGGCTTCCTGGACAACAAATTCCTGCTCTTTGAGGTGAAGAAAAAGCATTTCCGCTCGTTGCGAGGATGAACCGAGAAAATAAACATCGTACCCTTCTTTTTTCCATTCCCCGAGTTCCCCATGGAGCAGATCCCACTGTCCATAATAGTTGGGAATATCCTTGGCTGAAAAATTGAAAGACCTCTTGCGGAAGACCCTGGCCCCCGCCGTTTTGAAGAGGGACAAGAAAAGACAGGGATTTTTCAGGCGTGCCACCAGTTCGTCATAAGACCAGGTGAGGCTTGTTTCTGCACATAATGCATCTCCCTGTACAAGCAACCCGCTCTGAAAATCGTTGCCGCGGTCCAACAATTCCTTCGCTGCCGCCTCGACCCGGGCGGGATCGTCAAAAATGAGCAGGGAACTTTCATGGATATAGTCCAACAGGCTTTCCCCCCGGGCATAGAAATAGGAAAAATACCCGTAAAGATCCTCCTCCAGTACAGGCTGATCCAGTATCCTTTCCATATGCCGTTCAACCTTCTCCCTCAGCTTTCCTGCGGTCCCCCCCCGGAGGCCCAATTTGTTTTCTGCCCGCTGCAGACCTTCCCTGATCTTCTCCAACCCCCTGTGCCGATCAGTTTCAGCCAGAAGTACCTCCGCAGCCGGGTATATCCTGATCGCCTTCATTGTATCCAGGGAACGTTGTGTAACACGATCAAATGTCCGTATGGATGTCACGGTATCATCATATAATTCCATCCTTACAGGGTTTTCCCGGCCCGGCGGGAAAAAATCGATTATATCACCGCGTACACTGAATTGAGCCTTCTCCTCGATAAGCGGAACCCTCTCGTACCCCAGATTGGCAAAACTTTCGATCAATTCTTCGCGGTCAACGTGCATGTTCAGGCGCAGGGAAATGATCCGGCCAAACCATATATGGGAAGGCATCATCCTGTAAACGACGGCGCCGAGGGGCACCACGAAAATCAACTTCTCCCCCTCCGCCATCTTTTCCATGGCTTCCATCCGCAACGCCCAGTTTTCGCGGCTCTTCCCCAGCATCCCTTCGGCGATAACAAGATCACGGTTGGCAAGCAATTTCACTTCTTCCTCGGGCAAAAATGCCAACAGATCTTCATAAATTCTTTCAGCCCGCAGGGAATCATGGGCTACGATGAATACAGGCCCATCCCAACGTTCGTAAAGGGCCGCATGCAGATAAGCCCGCTGGCTACCTTCAAGGCCACTGGCCAACACCTTTCCGGTAGGTTTCTCATGGAGAGCCAGGATGAGGTTTTCAAATTCCTCGTTTCTTTCCCAGGCCCCAAGAAGGGGTCTCAAACGCATCGTCCATCCTCCTGCAATCATCATCTTCCCCGGAACAAACAACATGGTAACGGCATCCGTTGCAAAACATGCCCGCATCCCATCATGGCATCGATGCTTTTTCTTTGGGTTACAATATATTATTATACCTTATCGGTTATGAAATTAAATTGAGAGAGGGGTAAGAGCCGAGCATTTTGAGAAAAACAACCCTGTCCGATAATTCCTCAAGAAGCCTTCCGATCTTCGTCTCCCGGCGATGGCCTTCGAAATCAATAAAAAAAAGGTATTCGCCCAAAGTCCTGCGTGCCGGGCGTGATTCGATACGGGTCAGATTGATATCTTTTGCAGCAAAAAGACCCAGGATATTGAAGAGGCTACCCGGGCCGTCCTTGATAGACAGAACAATCGAGGTCTTGTCGCCCCCGGTAAAAGGATGGTCATCGGGGGAGATAACCACAAACCTGGTCACATTGTCATGCTTTGCCTCCTCGTTCCCATCCTGTATAGCCGATGAGAGGATGTTTAAACCGAAAATTCCCGCTGCCCTGCGGGTAGCTATGGCCGCCCTGTTCCCTCCCAACAAGGCCACGATTCTGGCCGCAGCGGCCGTACTGTCCATGGACACATAACTTGCAGCACCAAGTTTCTCTTTCAAAAATACACGGCATTGCGAAAAAGCCTGTAGATGGGAATACACCTCTTCGATGCCATCCATACGGGCCCCTTCCGGTGCCAGCAGGCAGTGAGATACGGGGTACAGAAGTTCCTGATAGATATAAACGCCTTCGTTCCGCACCAGCGCATCCAGGGTAATATTTACGCTTCCTTCCAGGGAGTTTTCGATGGGCACGACCCCCTGGGCAAGAATTCCGGCAGCTACATCTTCTATGACCCGATCAATAGTAGCATATTCCCTGAGGTGCTGGTTCCGATCGTGACTGTAAAGCAAGGCCGCTTCTTCCGTGAACGTACCCTGCGGACCCAAAAAACCCAGACAATTATCCATCTGCCCTGGATGCCTCCTTTTCACCATCAATTGCAGACACAGGCCGGGGGTACGACCATCTTTCTTCCGACCGCCTCCGCTACCGGGGGCAACTGCTTCATCATCAGACGAAAATTTTTCAACGTCAACGACTGTGACCCGTCGCAGAGGGCTTCCCCGGGATTGTAATGTACTTCCACGATTATCCCGTCAGCCCCGGCAGCAAGAGCCGCCTTGGCCAGGGGAAGAACCAAACTCCATTCCCCCGCGCTATGGCTGGGATCGACGATGATTGGCAGATGGGAAAGTTTTTTCACAATGGGGATGGAACTTATGTCCAATGTATTGCGTGTGTAGTTTTCAAAAGTTCTGATCCCCCTCTCACACAGTATGACACGGTAATTGCCTTCATTCAGAATGTATTCTGCTGCCATCAGCCATTCCTCGATTGTGGAGGCCAGCCCCCTCTTCAGCAGAATCGGCTTCTGGCATCGTCCCAGCTCTTTCAGCAACGCATAGTTCTGCATATTCCTTGCTCCAACCTGGATAATGTCGGCATAAGCATCAATCAGTTCAATGTCCCCTGGGGTTATTGCCTCCGTAACAATTTTCATCCCTGTTTTCTTTCTTACCTCGGCCATGAATTTCAGTCCTTCCTTTTCCAACCCCTGAAAACTGTAAGGCGAGGATCGCGGTTTGTATGCACCACCACGTAAAAAATGGGCACCTCCTTCCTTGACCCCTGCAGCGGTCTTGCAGATCTGATCCAAACTTTCGACCGCACAAGGCCCGGCTATTACTACAATTTCCTCTCCCCCGATGGTAATATCACCCACATCGATGGTAGTATTCTCCTGCTTGGCTTCCCGGCTTACCAGTTTGTAGGGAACCATTATATTGACTACCTTTTCAACCCCCGGCATCGTCTCCAACCCTGTCGGTACCGGATGATTTTCACGTCCTATAGCACCGATCACCAGCCGTTCCGTGCCATAGATAAGGTGGGTTCTGTATCCTCGTTGATGTAGTTTTTCCTTGACCTGTTCGACCTGTTTTTCTCCGACATCAAGCTTCATTACAATAATCATGCTTCTCCCCCTCCGTTTTTCCTTGCTTTGATAATTTACGGGCATGAACTGTTGGAATGGGAACCGCCCGTCAAGCCGACAAAGAAGCTGAAATATCAGCCCCGGTTACCGAAACAATCACTCGTAATTCCCACCGCATACGATCACCACCTGCCCTCGCCTTTTGCCGCATAAATAAAAAAAGCCCCTGCCCCCATAGGGGCGTGAGACTTCTGGCTTCCGCTATACCACCCTATCAACCTTTTTCCGGTTTTCTGATTATCCAGTACGGGAACAGCCAACGACATACTGCTCCTTATACCGGCTTCTTGATAACGGTGAAGAACCCGTCCCGACCTACTTGCCCGTCATAAACGAGTTTCAATCGGCAGCTCGGGGGCGAACTTCAAACAGTATCTTTACCGCGGGACTTTCAGCCGCTGATCCCGCGTCTCTGCTGAAAAAATATCTGCCCTACTTTTCCCCGTCATGGCTTTTACTCGATATGTTTTGTTCGGATGATTTTAACACATGCACCATTCTATGTCAATACATTGAATTTATTCATGGCTGCATAGAGTGATTCACATGCGATAATGTCCCATTAGAAGACAAGGGAAAATGTCCCGGTTTTTAGAAAGTTACCTCGTATTGATTTTATTAAAACGAGGTGAATCTGATGAGAAAGGTTGAGCTAAATAT
>JAAYSV010000052.1 GCA_012518215.1 Bacillota bacterium | reverse complement strand
TGTCGGCAGCCGGATACTTCACAGGACGTGAAGATTGGAGGTGTTCCCGTTGAGCCCGAGCCTGAACCGTTCTTTATGCTATGGCCCATGAACGGCCCAGTCGCCAAGCCAACATATAAAAAAAGAATAAGGAAACGCTTGCGGGTAATGAAGCCTACGTCAATACCACTTGCCTTACTATTGGGAGCGGAGCAGTACGACATCACCATCGCCATCATCAAGAGTAATGTTTGCCATTTCCCGAGATTCCACGCTGCGCTATCCTTACCGGCCAGGGGCCGGCGTTCCTGCAAGCATTGTATAACAGCGCAACGCCTGCGTATTTGCAGAACACCGCTTGCTCGGAATGACAGGGGGGAGGTCGCCGCAGGCGACCGAAGAATCCCCTACTGGAACGGCCCGGCAATACCAGGCAGTCCTCTACCCAATGCCTTGAAATTCATGGGTGCAGTGGATATAATTGATTTGCAATATTGTGAACAGGATTTTGGAAGGGCACAGGACGCCGCTTGCCGGTTTGCAAATATTCCAATTTCATGCAGGTGGCATCAGATGAGGGGTTCTTTCCAGGAGAGGGGTTTGCGGTTGCAACTGCAAATGCCACGAAAATAACGGAGTAGCAGCAAGCTTTTTGCAGTAGAAAGATTGTTTGCATTGAACAGGTTGCCTGCAAGGGGTAGAAAACGCAGCAAAAATGACGGGGAGCAGAACATGAACAAAACATTGATAGGTATGGCCCTGGTTGCACTGGTTTTGATTGTGATATCATTTTTCCAGGGAGGTTTCGCGCTGGTCGGCGAGGGATTCATAGTCAGTGGAAAAACAATGTTGGAGGTATTCCCCCTTGTAATCATAGCTTTTACACTTGCCGGTTCGGTTACTTCATTGATTTCAAAAGAAATGGTGACCAGGTGGCTGGGGGAAGGGGCAGGCTGGAAGGGGCCGTTTCTGGGAACCTTGATGGGTGCCCTGGTTCCCGGCGGGCCTTTTTTCTTTTACCCGTTGATGGCTACACTCATCGTTTCCGGAGCCAATATTGGTACCATGATCAGTTTTGTGGCGGCCAAAACGCTGTGGTATGTGGGCCGTGTACCGATTGAAATTGCTTTTGTCGGCGTGAAAACAACCCTCGTGCGTATTCTGATTACCTTTGCCATCCCCATCGTGGCGGGAGCGGCTGTAAATTTCTTGTTGCCCGGTTATGCAGAAAAAATCAGGGAGGAAGTGCTGCAACTGCAGATGAAAGGAAAAAGAGCGGAACCGGAGGAAGCAGAATGATCAATGCACTCATCATATTATCATTGGCAGCCGCGATATTATTGTTTGTTGCTTACAGGCAGGGCAAACTTCTGGTAAGCCTGAAAGAAGCCAGGAAATTGTTTCTGGCCACCTTGCCCCTTCTGCTATGCGCATTCATTGTCGTCGGGTTCATGAACATATTGATACCGGAGAAGGCATTGCAAGCCTGGCTGGGGGCGGAATCGGGCTGGAGAGGTATAGTCGTCGGGCCTCTTATCGGCGCACTGATTCAGGGAGGCCCCTATGCTTTTTTCCCCCTGTTCGATGCCGTTTTTCGAGAAAGTGCAACGATAGGGACCGCGATATCGATGATCACGGCCTGGGGGATGATCAATGTCGGACACCTGCCCTATGAATTTACTTTTTTGGGGTCCCGTTTCGTGATCCTCAAGTATGCCCTTTACATAACAGTACCTTCCCTGGCCGGCCTGCTGGCAGATTTATTATTCGGTTAGCTGTTGGTGTGCAACCGAACTTGCAACTTACAATGCTGCACCCATTGCGATTGACGGGCTTGACCGATCTCTTCCAGGTATGTTATAATATTCTGAATAGTGTGCCGATTGTGACACTGCTTTGTGCCGAATGGGAGGCATGGACCGATGATCCACCCGAGAAATCGGCAGTTGAAAGAGAGAATTCTTTCCGAACCGTACACGATCTGCGTGGAACGTGCCCGCTATTACACCCGATCATATCGTGACACCGAAGGAGATCCCCCGGCCTTGCGGGCAGCGAAGGCTTTTGCCCATACGCTGGAACAGATGAGTGTTTATATCCTGGAAGAGGAGAATATAGCTGCACAGCGGGCCTCTGCTCCCGTGGCAGCGATCATCCCCATCGAGCGGGGCGACGCCAATATGATCCTGGAACTGGAACTCGATATGATCACACGATCGGGTTCTCGCCCTTTCCACATCGAAGCGGATGAACGCCGGGAATTGCAGGAGGAGATCTTGCCCTACTGGCGGGGTAAAACGCTCAGTGATCGTAAAAGAACGCTCTACAGGGAACATGGGCTTTTTTTCCGGCCGTCCCGGAGCCTGACGGGGCGTTTCCGTCTGTCGCGGGGCCTTGATCTCCGCAAGCTGCTTGACTTCGTCTCCGTGCCGAATCCTTCACTTGCCTATGCCAAACGGGGGATAGAGGCGGTTCTCTACAATAACCCGGCGCTGCTGACAAATGTTTTCGATGTGCAGGGGCATCTGATCCTGGGACAGAAACATGTCCTCAACGAGGGGCTGGCCGGGATAAAGGAGCGTGCCGCCTACCGCCTGGAAGAGGCACGTGCGGAAGGTGACAGCGAGGGTGAAGCTTTCCTGGAAGCGGTGATGATCAGCTGTGAGGCGGTGAGGGCTTTTGCCCTGAGATATGCCGGAGAAGCAGAGCGCCTGGCAGATGAAACCGCCGATCCCGGCCGCCGCGAAGCCTTGCACCGTATTGCCCGTTATTGCCGGCATGTGCCCTATCATCCGCCGCGCTCCTTCCGTGAAGCTGTGCAGGCGCTCTGGCTTACACAGGTAGCAGCGCATATTTCTTACGGCATGGCCGGGGTGCTTTCTCCCGGCAGGATCGACCAGTATCTCTATCCATTTTATGCCGCTGATCTCTCCGCCGGCGTTATCACGCCGGCCGAGGCGGTGGAGTGCCTGGAGGAATTGCTGATCAAGTTTTCATGCGGTCTGCTGCTGCTGCCTTTCCTGGGCAAGAAGACGGCGAGTGAGCTGGGCAGCGATACCTCTTCACCCACGGTGGGCGGTTTGACCCGTCAGGGGGAAGATGCTGCAAATGAGATTTCCTATCTTTCGCTGGAGGCGTTCAACAATGTCCGGAGCATGGGCAACAGTTTTACCATCCGCCTCTCGCCTCACAACCCTGTTTCGTTCTGGGATAAAGCCGTCGAAACATATCGCCATACTTCGGGGGCGGCCCTTTACAACGATGATGCGGCGATCGCGGCACTGCAGGAGTGCGGTTACAGTGAAGAGGAAGCCCGTGATTACGGGGTTATCGGCTGCGTGGAACCGACAGGTGACGGGGATACTTTCGGCTGTACATCGGGAAATGATCTCTGCATCGCCGCCGCCCTGGAGATGGCCTTGTTGGACGGTGCTCTGCGGATCATGGGGAAGCATATCGGGCCCCGCACGGGTGATCCCCGCGACTTTGCCAATTTTGGACAGTTCATGGAGGCCTTCAAAAAACAACTGCTCTTTCTGATCGATATCGTGGCTCGCTGCACCAACCTCAAGGATGAAGTTTACCGTCAAGAATTTCCCAGCCCTTTCATCTCGGCCACCCTGGCCGGATGTGTTGAAAACGCCCGCGATATGACTGCGGGGGGTGCCAGATACAATTTCGAGTCTATCGGGGGACGCGGTCTGGGCACCGCCATCGATTCACTGGCGGCAATCAGGCATTTTGTGTACGAGACGGGGGAACTTTCCATGGATAGGCTGTTACGGGCCCTGGATCGCAACTTCAAAGGGGAATCGAAATTGCATGCCACCCTGGCCACCCGGGGCCCCAGATATGGTTGCGGTGATGAGCAGACCGATGCCCTGGCGGCTGAAGTGACGGATTTTTTCTGCCGCGAGGTTGCGGCGAGACGAAATATTCACGGCGGTCCTTTCCGGCCGGGGTTCTTTTCTTACGGCCTGCATGTACTGGACGGGTTGTTCCTGGGGGCGATGCCCAACGGGCGCCTGGCGGGAGAGCCGGTCAGCAATAGCTTCAATCCCTCCAATGGTTCGGAAAGCAACGGGCCCACGGCGATGCTCAGATCGGTGGCAACCAACGACCATCGACTTATCGGCAACGGTTATGCTCTCAACCTGAAGTTCTCCCCTTCCATGTTCGAGGGCAGTGAACGGCTGGGGAAAATCCGGGCGCTGGTGCAGGCCTTCTTTGAAATGGGGGGAATGGAACTGCAGATCAACGCGATTGACAACGACACCCTGCGCGCGGCCCAGGAAGATCCGGATCGTTACCGTGATCTCGTGGTACGGGTTTCGGGTTATGCCGCTTATTTTACCGATCTGGGCCGGCCGGTACAGGATGAAATAATCAACCGCACCGAATTCAGTCGTTTGTAGCAGTTGTTTCATCTGTTCCCGTTACGTTGCCGGCAATGAGTGAGGCCGGGTTTCAGGGGTGGGTTCGGGTTTGTTCCGGTTCCGGATTGCTGCTTTGCCTGCTGTTCTGTCCGCTGCTCCCGGAACCGGAGCGGGAGCTGAACATGGGCGGGTTTCCCGCCGGGTCTGCAATGATGCCATGCAAAACAATCAACGAACGGCCATTATCACCGACATACAGTTCATGTCCACGGAAGATGGCCCGGGTATCCGCAGCACTGTCTTCATGAAAGGTTGCCCGATGAGGTGCCTCTGGTGCCAGAACCCGGAAACATTTTCCATGGAACCCGAGTTGTTTCACGACGCGCTGCGCTGTATCGATTGCGGCACATGCCTGCAAGTTTGCCCGCAGGGGGCGCTGCGGAGGGGAGAGCGAGGCCTTGTTTTCGGCAGCTCCTGCCGCCGCTGCCTGCAGTGCGTGGAGAATTGCCCGGCCCGGGCGATACGGGTTTTCGGGGAAGAGGTGGGAGTGGATGAGCTCCTGACAGAATTGATCCGGGATAAGCCATTCTACCGACATTCCGGTGGGGGGGTTACCTTTTCCGGCGGGGAATGTTTGCTGCAGCACCGCTTCCTTCTGGCAGCCCTTTCGGCGCTGAGATCGGAGGATATTCATGTCTGTATCGATACCGCGGGATGTGTCAGCCCGCAGGTGTTCAAGGATGTAGCCGGGGAGGCGGATCTGGTCCTCTATGACCTGAAGACCATCGACCGGGAGAAACATAAACTTTTCACCGGGGCTTCCAATGAGGTTATCCTGGAGAATGCAGCCTGGCTTGGCGGCTCCGGTATTCCTTTCCGGATCCGGGTGCCGATCATACCGGGGTATACTTCCGGCGAGGAGGATATCAAGGCCATGGCGCATTTCATCAGGGATGAGGTGGGGCCGGTGGAGCGGATCGATCTGCTAGGCTACAACTCCCTCTGTGTGGCCGATTACGAGCGATTGGGAGTTGACTACCAACTGAAAGAGGTTCCCCGGGTTACAGAAGAGGCCATGGTCCGTCTGCAGGAAATCATGATCGGCAGCGGTGCCCGCCGGGTAACCATCTCCAATTATGACTCCTGATACTGCCATTCCTGCCGGAATCATTCAATTCATTCATTTGACCGACTCCCCATGGTCGGGGAGAGAAAATTTTTCCACGCAGGGGGGAGCAGGTCGGTCCGATTTTTTGTGGATAGCAAGCTAGCGGACGTTACGGAAATGCCCCGGGCAGCAGATGGTTATTTATTTTATGTCCATACAGGAAAAGAGGGAATAACGTAGAAATAGATACGAGCGGAAAGTGATCGTGTCATGGATCGAACCAAATTCAAGGGAGACAGGAGGGTTTCAAATGATCGGGAAATACAGGAAGTTTTTTTCATGGTGCCTGCTTCTGATCACGTTGGCGGTGTTTTCCGGTATCGGCAACATTTCCTTTGCTTCCGGAGCGGTAAACATACCTGATAAAAAATTGGAGGGAGCGATCCGGGAGGAATTGAAGAAACCGAGCGGCGATATCACGGAGGCGGATATGGGGTCATTTACCAAATTGAGTGCGTTTCGGCGCGAAATATCTGACCTGACCGGCCTTGAATATGCGACCAACCTGGAGAACCTTTCCCTGTGGGAAAACGAAATAAGCGATATTGAACCCCTTGCCGGCTTGAAAAAATTGAAGCTTCTTCAGCTGGACAACAACCAGGTCAGCGATATCAAGGCGCTTTCCGGTTTGGAAAACCTGGAGGAGCTTTTCATGCGGAGCAACTTGATCAGCGATATCTCCCCTCTCTCCGGTCTGGCCAAACTGGAGGGGCTTTACCTGTGGAACAACCGGATCAGCGATATTCCTGCCCTTTCCGGCCTGGCCAGCCTGCGGAATCTTGAGCTGTCGAATAACCAGATCGAAACTGTTTCCGCTCTTTCGGGCTTGACCGGCCTGGAAAGGCTTGAACTGGAGGGTAACCGGATCAGTGATATCTCACCCCTTTCCAGCTTGACCAACCTGGGGATGCTTGCTCTGTGGAGCAACCGGGTCAGTGATATCAAGGCACTTTCCGGCTTGAAAAATCTGGATGAGCTTTACCTGTGGAATAATCGGATCAGCGATATCTCCCCTCTTTCCGGTTTGACCGATTTGTGGGATCTTGACCTGTCGAACAACCAGATCAGCAGTATTTCCCCTCTTTCCGGTTTGGTCAACCTGGAGACTCTTGATCTGGACAACAACCGGATCAGCGATATATCCGCTCTTTCCGGTTTGAAAAAGCTGGAGGGACTTTACCTGCGGGACAACCAGATCAGCAATATCTCACCTCTTTCCGGCTTGACCAAACTGAGGTGGCTTTACCTGTCGGGCAACGGAATCAACAATATCTCCCCTCTTTCCGGTTTGACCGATTTGTGGGATCTTGACCTGTCGAACAACCAGATCAGCAATATCTCGCCTCTTTCCGGTCTGACCAAACTGAGGTGGCTTTACCTGTCGGACAACGGGATCAGCAATGTTCCCGATCTTTCCGCTTTGACCGATTTACGGAGTCTTGACCTGTGCTACAACGAAATCAGCAATATTTCCTTTCTTTCCGGTTTGTCCGACCTGGAAATTCTTTACCTGGCGGTGAACAAGATCGGCAATATTTCCGTTCTTTCCAACTTGACCGAACTGCGAGGTCTTGACCTGAGCCACAACCCGATCAACGATTTCTCTGTTCTTTCCGGTTTGCCCGGCCTGGAGAGTCTTTATCTGGCAGGGAACCGGATCAGCGACATTTCCTTTCTGTCCGGCTTGACCGAACTGTGGGACCTCGACCTGAGCCATAACC
>JAAYSV010000051.1 GCA_012518215.1 Bacillota bacterium | reverse complement strand
ATATAAAAAAAGAAATAGAAAACGTAGGCGGCCGAGGAAACCCTTGTTAATACCACTTACTCAGTGGGGGGAAGCTATTTCCTGGGTTTTATCTTTTCGCATACCCACAAAAGAGAGCTTCAGTTCCTGAAGAATCCCCTCCTCAATTACCCCTCAATATTGACATAAGCTGGTTCCTGGTTTTAATCTTTTACCGTATCAAAAAAACAAAAGGGGGGAACAGGCGACCGAAGAATCCCCTGGTTGACCACACTTGTTCCCTGAACCGTTCTTTATGCTACACCGAAAGGGAACAGCTTTTTCTGGAAAATAGGATATGATAGCCATCGGTGCAGGGAACATCGTTGGCCAGCCGTATATGAAGTGTGTGATCGCGGACATGCCTGAAACGTATTGCCAATTCCGTGGTACAGTCAAAGGAAAGGTGTATCGATGAAAACTGACGCAGATCCGTTGCCGCAAACACCAGTACCGAATTCCGGCCGTCAATGCGGGCCTCCATTACAAAATCAAGCGGGGCACCCATCCCGTAGTTGACCAGGTCAAACTCGATGCAGCCCTCATGCTGCCGCAAATTGGTGGCTGCCAGCAGGTAACCCAGATGCAATTCCAGATAATCAAAGACCGAAATCAGTTCATCCTTCAGGGCATGGGGGAAATACGGAAAATTGTTATCTTCCAGTTGCGCGGCATTCAGCATGACCCCTTTCCACCTTTCAAGGTGATAGACATGACCATCTTCCCGGTAGTTGTGTTCGATACTCAGTGTCCTGAGCCCGTAGTTTACACACTGGCGCAAAAACAAGATGGGGTCAATATGGGGCACGGTTCGATCCGCCCCCCAGGGCATCTCCCCATCGGTCAAGGAAAATTTGCATTTGCGGATCAGAGCCTCATAATCGGGATGATGGAAGGGGATCATTCCCCACGGATGATCAATGCCCACCAGAAAATCATCATGGATGCTGCTTCTGCTTTCATGATGATCCGGCACCGCGGAGAGAAAGGAGGGGGTTCTCATCATCACCGTCATGGTGTCAGGAACCATCGCCAGCATAGCCTCGACCACTGTCCTTCTGTTGTGTCGATGCACGCTGGAGTGTCCCTCGCCCCAGAGACCGACCATGCCAAGCTGCATGGCATAGACGGTCCGATTTACAAGCGGTGCATTTTCCCGAAACCAGAGGCGGAGCTGCTCGGCATGGGCCACGATGCGCCGGGTGGTGGGGCCTTTTCTGATACGGGGGTCATATTCATAGGCAAAACGCATCAGCGCCCGTATGCCATGTTTCTGCAGAAGTGCGAGGTAATCAGTCAGCTGCTGCAAGGCTTCTCCTGCAAGGGGGCGGTTGTAATATTCATGCAGGTAGACGTAGAGCTGGTACAACCGTATGTTTTCCTTTTGATATCTGGCCATCGATTCTTTCAGATGCTCGATGCAGGATTTGTCGTTTCCGGGATATGCCTTCCGGCTGCCGAGGGTGATATAGATCTCCCCGCGGAACCCCCGATCAGGATTGTTTCTCAACTCATCCGGCAGGCAGAAAGGCACACTGTCATCTGCCTGTACCCGGTAAGCCGTGGGAGTGGGGGGATATTCGTGGATGCGGTAGCGGCCGAAGCGGGTCGTCCCTGCCACCAGGGCGGCCACCCTCTTTGCAGCCCCTGCCACCGAAGCCCGGGCCCGGGCAGTAATTTTCTTCAGATTCATTGCTACTCATCCTCCGCGGTGATGACAGCGGAAAAACCCTATCGGTAAAGGGCCATGAACCGTTCCATGTAATAGAGGAACGTGCTGTTGTAGTAGCCCGTGAAACTCAGGTCGGCGGCATGGCCCGCAAGGGGCATCAGCAGGACGGCGCATTTGCCGGCACCTGCATCCTCGTATCTGTCTTGAAAGGAATGGGATACTTCCGGTGGCACGAGTGTGTCATGGCTGCCCTGAAATATCAGGCAGGGTGGGCTGTCGGCACGCACCAGTGTTTTAACGTCCATCCATTCGCCGGACCCGCCGATTTCATGGAGCAGGTCGCAGTCGTTGCCGGGGTAAAAAGGTATGAACCCTTTTATGGTCAGTGCAGGGCTGAACAATTCCGGGTAATTCCCGCTGTCAGAACCCAGGGCCAGTGCTGTGGAGAGATGCCCCCCGGCGGAGCCGCCCGAGATGAAGACCGAATCGAGGTTGGCACCAAAATCAGCAGCGTGTTTTTCAAGATAGTGGGTGAAAATCCCCAGGTGCCGGACCATATCGTCGGCTGTAAACGGGCCCAGGACATGGTCGGGGGCGCGCATGATCCCTTCAACTGTATTCTGCAGGTAGCTGAGGCCATACTGTACATCGAAAACCACGTAACCTTGAGCGGCGAAATACTTGTTCATCTGCATCATATTGCGCATTCCCTTGCCCCCCGACTGCCAGCCACCGCCGTGAATCCTGATCAGGACGGAGTTGTTGCCGGGGAGTTCCCGGCTGTCCTCCGGAGGCATGTAGGCATCGAAATAAAGGGCGATGCCTTCATCATTATCCGAATTTCCCTCATGATACAGGATGTCTTTTTCAACCCTGTAGTTTCCGGAAGGGGTGCCAAGGAAATAAGAGGGCAAGGAGAAACGCGATTCCATGAAATGTGCCGTGGTGTCGGTATCGAGCCGTTCTTCCCAATCGTGTCCATATACGGCGCGGAATTCTTTTTCTGCCCCACTTATCGCCGAAGGCATGGATAGGGCCGGCAGGAGCATGATGACAAAGATGATGAGGCCGACAATCCCGGCGGTAGCAGATAAACCGTTCTGCCGATCGTCTCTACACAGCTTTTGCAGCAGGAGCGATATGTTGAGAAAAACAAAGGCCAGGAAGAGGGCAAACTGGGAGGCAACCAGTTCCAGTGCCTCATGGATGGGAAAGGTTGCAAGCATGATCAGGCACATGAACAGGCCAAAAGCAAGCACCAGGGCCAGTAGAGCCTTGACCACGGTGGAGAAGACACTGCGCCTGCCGGGCCTGCCCCTGAAAAGGGGATAACCCTTTCTTGCCGCCAGGTTGAGGCAGGAAAGAACCAGGCCCAGTAGTGGCAAGCTGAAGTAGCCAAGGTAGACCATCATGTAGAAAATGATGTTTTCGTCAAAGGCTTCGGAGTAGGAAGCGGAAAGCAGCAGGCTGCCAGCCAGCATGCTCAGCATCGCCAATGGTGCTGCTGTCAGGTAAGCTGTGGATAGTTTTCCCCTGGTCCCGCCGAAATTACCCGTAAGTGCGGTTTCCCTGCCGTTCAGGTAGGCCAGCAAAGAATTACCAAGCCAGGCCATTATCATCACGGCACCCATGATATCCCGGAAAAGGAGGCAGCCCCTTTCCAACAGGTAAAATATCCCCATCAGAATCATAGCCACATTCAGTGCCAACAACGCTACCGACCCCAGCTTTCCCCAGGGCCCAGCGGGCCTTCTGCCAGATTTAAGTTTACTCCTTATCGCCATCTTGATGCCCCCTCGGGAGTTTTTTGGAATTTCCCTTCATCATGGCTAATATACCATAAATGGCCACTGGACAGAATACCCCCGCCGGAGCAAACTGTTGCGACATCAGCATCGCATTCATCAAGCATAACGTTTCCCCATTGCCCGAGATTCCACGCTGCGCTATCCTTGCCAGCAAAAAGCGTCATTTCTGCCAACACCATTATCCGAACACAACGTCTGCGTAGTGCGAAACACCGCTTGCTCTGAATT
>JAAYSV010000050.1 GCA_012518215.1 Bacillota bacterium | reverse complement strand
TGATGTCGGCAGCCGGATACTTCACAGGACGTGAAGATTGGAGGTGTTCCCGTTGAGCCCGAGCCTGAACCGTTCTTTATGCTATGGCCCATGAACGGCCCAGTCGCCGAGCCAACATATAAAAAAAAGAAGGAGTTAAAGTCAGGCGGCCAATGAAACCTGCATCAATACCACTTGCTCACGGGGGGAAGCTATTTCCTGGGTTTTATTATCTTTTCGCATACCCACAAAAGAGAGCTTCAGTTTCTGATGAATCCCCTTCTCGTACACGCCTCACTATCGGCACAAACTGGTTCCTGGTCTTTTATCCCCGTAAAGCACAACGTTTCCCTCTGCCCGAGATTCCTCGCGGCGCTATTTTTTCACTCCAGTGTTAGCGTTTCTACATCATTTTTCTCCATGGCTTCATGTTGGTGTTCTTGTTAAACACCGCTTGCTCGGAATGACAGGGGGGGGGAGGGCGCCGCAGGCGACCGAAGAATCCCCTCCTCGTACACCCCTTAGTATCGGCATAAACTGGTTCCTAGCTTTTTCCTTTCCCCGTACCGATATGTTGGCGTCAGCGACATAGAGTGAATGGTTGCCATAGCCGGGACGGGTTATTCGTATAGTTGATAAGAGGGCAATTATCCGGAATGGCAGCACCGGGATTCCTCGATTCCTTGAATAATATGACCGTACGGGTGGAAAGGGCCGAGAAAAAATGTTAAAATACATGGTACGCGAATAAAGTTCAGGGTTGGCGAAGGCCACAACCACAACTCCGATTCAATTATTCTATATGTACTCAGTTCTATCGCTACAAAAGGAGAATCAAGGATGAAATATGCAGAGGGCAGAACGGGCCGTATCTTCATTTTGAGATTGGAACAGGGGGACAGGATACCGGAGGCAATCGAAGGGTTCGCCGCGGAAAAGGGGATAGAGGCAGCGATGGTTTTCTTTCTGGGGGGAGCTGAACGAGGCAGCAAGGTAGTGGTAGGGCCGGAAGAGGGTACTGAAAGGGGCAGGCCCATCGGCATGATAACGGCGCTTACGGGTATCAGTGAATCGGTTGGATTCGGCACCCTGTTCAAAAATGAAGAGGGTTTCCCCCGATTACATCTGCATTCCGCATTTGGCCGGGAACGGGAGACAGTTACCGGTTGTACCCGTGAAGGTGTGGAGATATGGCAGATCGGGGAAATGGTTCTCATGGAGATACTGGATACCTTGGCTGTAAGGAAATTGGATCCGCAGAGCGGATTCGAGCTGTTGGAGTTGTGAAGGGAAAAACATCGTGGGGGGTGGATAGATACCGGGAAAGGCTGAAAAAACAGGCGGGGAAAGGAATTGCCGGGTTGGCAAGAAATGGAAGGCGCGCATAAAAGTAGATGGATGTGGTTAGAATTAACTTTGATCTGTTTCTCCCTTTTCCCTTGGAAAAGGTTAAAGGGCGGTTGGATTGATGACACCTGACATTGATAGACGAGGCCAGTCGGGTCTGAAGGCCAATTTTATCGGAGGTGAGTAGATGATGTTTGATACCGCCAAACAGAAGGTGACCGAATTTGCGCTGGAAAAAGCGATCAGATACTTGCATAAAGATCCGGAAAAGAACCTGATGAAAACCCTTGATTATCTGCACCATGTGGCGATCAAACCGTATCACAAACGGTGGGTAGCCCTGTTCAAGGATTTTTGCAGGAAGAATCCCCAGGTGTTGATGCAGGCCAGAAGGTTGCTTAAAAATGAGGAACTACTATTCAATTTGATCAATTCCTGGGTTATCAAGGGGGGCTTTTACGGCAAGCCAAAGCGGGAGAAGGTAGCGGCCGAACTGGGCGTTTCGGTTCCTGCAGCCATCCTTATCGATCCGACCTCGGCCTGCAATCTGCGTTGCAAAGGTTGCTGGGCGGGGGAATACAGCAAGTCGGATATGCTGGAACCGGAGCTGCTGAACCGGATCATAGCCGAAGCCAGGGAAATAGGCATTCACTGGATTGTACTCTCCGGGGGTGAGCCATTCTGTTATCCTTACCTGATGGACATACTGGAGGAGAATGCGGATTCTTTTTTTGTGGCGTTCACAAATGGAACGTTGATCGATGAGAAAAAAGCAGATCAGCTTGCCGAAAGGGCCAACCTGAGCCCCGCTTTCAGCCTTGAAGGCTGGAAGGAACATACGGATGCCAGAAGGGGGACGGGCACTTTTGACAGGGTGATGAAAGCGATGGATCTGCTGATGGAGCGCGGTGTATTCTTTGGTGCATCGGTGACGGCGATGAGCAGCAACGTGAAGGAACTTTTCAGTGACCGTTTCATCGATTTCCTTATCAAGAAAGGGGTTCTCTACACATGGGCATTTCATTATATTCCCATAGGAAGAAATCCCGACGTGCGGATGATGCTCTCGCCCGAGCAGCGCCTGTGGATGAACAGAAGGGTGGGGGAACTGCGCCAGAACAGGCCGCTATTTATCCTCGATTTCTGGAATGACGGCCAGTACACCGAGGGGTGCATTGCCGGAGGGCGGCAGTATTTTCACATCAACGCTGCCGGCGAGGTGGAGCCCTGCGCTTTTGTGCATTTTGCCGTCGATAACATCAGGGAAAAAAGCTTGAAGGAGGTTCTGCAGAACTCTTTTTTCAGGGCTTACCAGGGGGGGCAGCCTTTCAATGATAATCATCTGGCTCCCTGCCCGATCATAGATGAGCCGGATTCTCTCCGCAAGATGGTGGCGGAATGCGGGGCGCACGCCACTCATGCCGGCGCCGAACATGTTCTGGAAGAGGAGATCAATCAATACCTGCATGATCTGTCCAGCCGCTGGAAAGCACTTATCAATGCATGATCAGGATTACCCCGACACGGGGAGGTAAACAAATGCGGCGGAAGGTGGGAACAGGTGAACAACAAAATCTTTGTGTACGGAAGCCTCATGAGGGGAAAAAGCAATTCCGCACTGCTGAGGGGGAGTATTTTCCTGGGAACGGCTACCGCGGAAGGACTGCGCCTGTACAGGGTTACCGATCCGTACCTGGGGGCAGTACGCGGCGAGGGGCGGAAGGTCAAGGGTGAACTGTTCAAGGTTGATCCTTCTGTCTGGGAAGAGCTTGATCGCCTTGAGGGCAACGATTATTTCTACCGGAGGGAACTTACCGAGGTCATTCTTGATGATACGGGAGAGAGGACGAGGGCCTGGGTTTATCTCTGGCTGCAGGATGTGGATCCCCGCATGGAGGTCCCCTACGAATTACAGCCGTGGTCATGATCCCCGTGCAATCGAACCGGGGTGAACTGCGCGCTGACTTCTCATTAATTACCAATGTGTTCTGAACAAAGTGATGTTAAAATGTTTGGTGCAAGTGATGATCCGTGCTTGAATTTGCTGAATTATTGCATCAATCCAGGTACCTGGAATGGTCATGAAATTTCACTTCTGTGTCAAGGCCTCGCCACAATTGACGAATACTGTCGGTATCGTTATGATTGATTAGTATACCGTAACAAATATATGACGGGCAACATTCAAAATATATACGGAAATGGGTTGTACCATGCTTTCTTGCGATGTATTGATTGTCGGCAGCGGCGCCGCCGGCCTGCGGGCGGCCCTGGAGGCCGCCAAAGATTCTCAACTTTCCGTGATGATCATCTCCAAGACCATGCCCACCCGTGCGGCAACCTGCATGGCCGAAGGCGGGATCAACGGTGTACTTGACTTTCCCGGAAACAAGGATACGCTGGCCGATCATGAACAGGATACGTTCATCGGCGGTGATTACCTGGGTGACCGCGATGCCATCCGTTTTTTTGTGAAGGAGGCTTCACAGATCATACGGGAGACCGATTACTGGGGGATGCCATACAGCCGCACCGTGGATGGGCGGATCGCCAGCAGGAAGATGGCGGGGCAGGTTCATGCCCGTACCAATTATGCGATGGACAAGACGGGGCATATGCTTCTGCACACGATTTTCGGACGGGTTCTTTCCACGGGAATCACCATCCTCAGCAACTGGCAACTGCTGGAACTGGCCGTGGCGGGGGGCCGTATTGCCGGCGTGGTGGCCCGCGATATCGAGACGGGAATGATCGTGCCAATCGTGGCCCGGGCTGTCATTCTGGCTACGGGGGGATATGCGCGGATATACTGGAAACGGACGAGCGCTCCTTTCATCTCCACCGGTGACGGGGTGGCCGCTGCTCTCAGGGCGGGCGTCCCCATGATTGACCCGGAGATGATTCAATTTCACCCCACAGGGTTCCTGCACGGCGGGGCACTTGTCACGGAGGCTGCCCGCGGTGAAGGAGGAATTCTGATCAATGACCGGGGCGAACGATTCATGGAACGGTACGCCCCTGAAACGATGGAACTGGCACCCCGTGACATGGTTGCACGGGCTATCGAAAGAGAGATACGGGAGGGGCGGGGAGCCGGGGAGGGTGCGGAGGCCCATGTATTCCTGGATCTGAGGCATCTGGGGAGGGAGAAGATCATGGCCCGGCTGCCGCAGATTCACCATGATGCACTGCTTTTTGAAGGGGTTGATCTCGTGGATAGCCCCGTTCCCGTCCGCCCCACCGCTCATTACTGCATGGGGGGGATGGAGATCGTTGATTTCCGGACGATGGCCACGGCCTTGCCGGGTCTCTTCGGCGCAGGCGAGTGTTCCTGTGTTTCCATACACGGGGCCAATCGCCTGGGTGGAAATTCTCTGGCAGAATCCCTGGTTACAGGCAAGGTGGCCGGTGCCGGTGCGGCGGCCTACGCGCGGGCAATGGGGCCGATTCCGGACAGGGACGGTCTTGATGGGCTGGCGGCTGCCGTTCGGGAACGGATAGAAAGGGCCCGGCGGCGGGATGCCGGCCCTTCGGTGATCCCTCTCCGGGAGCGGCTGGCAGAAGTTCTCTGGGCCGGGGCAGGGATATTCCGCAACGAGGATGATCTGCGATCGACCGCCATGGAAGTGGATACGCTGACGGCCGCATACGGGGAGGCTTTCATTGGAAACCGCGCCTCACTTTTCAACACGGCCCTGACCCATTTTCTTGAAGTGGGCAACATGCTTCTTCTTGCCGGGGTCACGGTAGCGGCGGCCCTGGAGAGGCGTGAATCGAGGGGTGCGCACTGCCGGGAAGATTTTCCGGAGAGGGACGACATTCATTTTCTGAAACATACATCGGTGTCCCTGGTCGATGGATCTCCACGGGTAACCTGGCGGCAGGTTGACGGTCCGGCAAGGAACGGTGGGGGGAAGGAGGAAGGATCCCGGTGAAAGAAGTCACGTTTGTTGTTGAACGTTATGATGGCTCCGATTCCTATCTTCAGGAATACATTTTTGCCTGCAGGGAAGGGATGACTGTACTCGATGCCCTGATCGAGATCAAGGAGAAGCAGGACCCTTCCCTCAATTTCACGGCCTCCTGCCGTTCGGCTATCTGTGGGTCCTGTGCCGTGCGCGTGAACGGGAATGCGGTTCTGGCCTGCGATACCCGTCTGGACGATCTTCTGAGAAGATGGTCTTCGAATATACTGACTGTCGGGCCGCTGGCCAATTTTCGCGTGATCAGTGACCTGGTGGTGGACTGGGATGAAAAACTGTCGCGCTTGCGGGCTGTCTGCCCGGGGCTGATTGCCGATGAGGGGGTTTTCGGGCAGAATGGCTCCCTGCAATCCCCCCGGAATGTTGACATGGTACATGAGATGTGGAATTGCAATTTGTGCGGGGCTTGCGCCTCGGAATGCAACAAACTTGCACAGGATGCGGCAGATTTTCTGGAACCATTCGTGTTCACGGCTGCGCGCAAATTTGCGGAAGATTCCCGCAGTGATGACCCCCTGCATCATCTGGAGCCGGCCTTGCAAAATGGGCTGTGGAAATGTTTTTACTGTCAGGAATGTGTGACCAAGTGTCCCCAGGGAGTGAAGCCCGCCGAGGACATCTCCCGGATGAGGGAGGCCACCATGCGGGCCGGGTTTGTGAAAACTGCCGGACCGAGGCATGCCCGGTCTTTTCTGAAAGATATGGAAAATACGGGCCGTCTGGATGAGATCAAGCTGGGGCTGCGCACGGAAGGTTTATGGAAAAGTATGGGCCGACTGCCCCTCGTTTTCCGCCTGATTGCCAGGGGGAAGATCAGTTTGCGCAATCGGCCCAGGGTTATAACCGGGCACGACAGGTTGCAGGATATGCTGCGCCTGCGCAGGGGAGAGTTGAAGCGATGAGATATGCTTTCTTTCCAGGCTGCGTCCTGAAAGGGTTTGCTGCGGAAGCTTACGAGGCCACGATGGAAGTCGGGGCGCGCCTGGGGATGGAACTGATCGAGATGCCGGGGTGGAGTTGTTGCGGGGCAACAAATATTCAGAATGAGGATGAGGTCACGGCTCTTGTTCTCAACGCACGGAACCTGGCTCTTGCGGAACGGATGGGGTTGCCCCTGCTGACGGTATGCTCTACCTGCGCTTTCATGTTGCTGTATGCCCGGAAAAAACTGGACAGGGATGGCCGGAGAGAAGAGATAAACCGCTATTTGAAGGCCGGAGGTATGGAATACCGCGGGCAGGCCCGGGTGACGCAGCTTCTCTGGGAACTTGATCGGAAGCCGGAGATGATCCGTAACAATATCCGCCGGCACCTTTCGGGTTTGAAAGTGGCCGGCTTTTATGGCTGCCACACTGTCCGGCCGCCGGAGATCATGGATCATGAGGATGCACAGAACCCGGGCAGCCTGGAAAATGTCATCCGCGAGCTGGGAGCTGAACCGGTACCGTATGCGGAGCGGCTACGCTGTTGCGGTTTTCACGCACTCTTCACCGCCAAGGATGATGTGGAACGGGCGACCGGCCTTCTGCTGAGGGAGGCTGCCGGGGCCGGGGCGCATTGTATCGTTACTCCCTGTCCACTCTGCCAGATGCAGCTGGATCTGTTCAAACCCGGGGATGCGGCTGCTCCCCGGATACCAACCCTACACCTGGCCCAGCTGGTGGGGCTGGCCCTGGGATTGCCCGGCCACCGGCTGGGGTTGGGGCGCCACATGGTCCCATTCAAGCAGGCGGAATTTTTCTGATCGATTGCCGATGCCAGCAGCGGGTTTCTTTCCATACTTCGATTTACGGCCACCATTCCGGCCTCTGCCACACGGGGATTCAGGTTGTTGCTGTGTAAAATTTTTCTTGCAGGTGCACGGGGGGAGAAAGATGAAGAGTGATGAAGAATAAAGAAGGATTATGGGGGCCTGATGGATAAATATTTATTGACAAAAGACGATGAAGGTGGTCCGAATGAAGCAGAAAAATAGAGGTAATCAAGAGTATGTCCTGGCCATAGATTTTGGCACCCAGAGTGTCAGGGCGATCATCGTTGATGATGGCGGGAAGATTGTCGCCAAGGAAAAACTGGCATACGAACCGTATTTCTCCGCCCATCCCGGCTGGGCAGAGAAGGATTCCCTGGACTACTGGAGGAGTATGTGCCGCGTTGTTGAAGGGGTACGCCGGGGCAACGAGGAGATCTGGCCCGAGCTGCGGGGGGTGGTGTTGTCAACATTGCGGGATTCCGCGGTCTGCGTGGACAGGGATGGGCAGGCGCTGCGCCCGGTGATTCTGTGGCTGGATCAGCGCATGGCCACGGGTTTTCCCGATTTTTCGATGCTGGAGAATATGGTCGTGAACCTGGCAGGGATGAAGCAGGCTCTGGCCCTTTTCTACAGGAAAGCCAAATCGAACTGGATCAAAGAGAATGAACCCCATATCTGGGCGAAAACCGACAAATATCTTCAGGTTTCCGGGTTCATGAATTATCTTCTTACCGGGAAAATGGTCGATTCCAATGCGGCGCAGATCGGATTCATTCCTTTTGATTACAAGAAAAAAACATGGTACCGGAAAAACAATCTGAAAGCCAAGCTGATGCCCGTCGAAACATCGAAGTTGCCTGACATCGTCGAACCGGGTACAATCATCGGCCAGGTGACGGAGAAGGCTGCGGCCGAGACGGGGTTGCCGCCGGGGTTGCCGGTGATTGCCGGTGGGTCGGACAAGGGGTGCGAGACCCTGGGGGTGGGATGCCTCGATGAGAGCATGGGGAGCATCAGTCTGGGAACGACGGCTACCATCCAGACAACGGCCAGGCGTTACTACGAGGCGATCAAGTTCCTGCCGCCTTACCCTGCGGTTGTACCGGGATGTTACAACCCCGAGGTGCAGATATTCCGGGGCTACTGGCTGGTGAGCTGGTTCAAGAACGAATTTTCCAAGAAAGAGGTTCTGGATGCGGAGAAGATGAACGTGGCGCCGGAGGTGTTGCTCAATACCAAACTGGATAGCGTTCCCCCGGGGTGTCACGGGTTACTGCTGCACCCGATGTGGTCGCCCGGTATCCTTACCCCAACGGCCAAAGGTTCCCTGATCGGTTTCGGCGATGTGCATACCCATGCACATGTTTACCGTGCCATAATCGAAGGAGTTTCATTTGCCCTTTACGAGGGGCTGGAGAAGATCGAAAAGAGATCGGGGCAGAAAATGAAGGAGGTGGCCATCGCCGGAGGCGGTTCACAAAGCGATGCCATCTGCCAGATAACTGCCGATATCATGAATTTGCCGGTGAAGAGGGTGCATACCTACGAGGCCTCGGGCCTGGGGGCAGCGATCATCGGGATGGTGGGGACAGGCGTTTACCCTTCATTCGAGGAAGCTATCCGTAATATGGTTCATTACACGGATACTTTCATTCCCCGCGCGGAGAACGTCAATATCTACCGGCAGCTTTACCGGGATGTGTTTACAAGGATATTTCCACGTCTGAAGGATCTCTATGATAACATCCAGCGGATAACCGGTTATCCGCAACTATAAGGTGAGGGGGAGCAACATGAGCAGAAAAAATAAATTCATGCCGGAATGGATCGAGGAAGCCCCGCCGGAAGGTTCATACCGTTCCGTTTTCAAATGGGGGGATCCACTCGGGTTCAGGCATCCCAGCAAGGGGATGTACCGGGCTTTGAGAGATGTTTTCGGGATGTCCGATGAAGATTTCAAAACTCGTCATAAAACCGGATTCAACCGGGTGGACATCGGAGAGAGGCCGGTCAATATCGAGCAGAAGCATATCGAGAAGTTCAAGGCGATTGTCGGAGACGGGAACGTCACGGACGATGATTACTCACGCCTGTATTATTCCACGGGGAAGACCATCGAGGAGGCATGGGAACTGCGTGATGGCGTTATCAGGGAGATCTGCGATATCACGGTTCATCCCCGCAACAAGAAAGAGGTAGCGGAGATAGTGGCCTACTGCCATGATCAACGGATTCCCATCTATGTCTTCGGGGGAGGCTCCTCGGTTAATTTTGGCCTGCGTCCGGAGAAGGGCGGCATCACACTTGTGTTGAAGACGCATATGAATAAAATCGTGGAGATCAACGAGGAGGATCGGACCTGCACGGTGGAAGCCGGTATATTCGGGCCGGCATACGAGGGGGCTCTCAACAATGCCCGCGAGCGATACAACACCAGGTATGATTACACCGGCGGGCATTTCCCGCAGTCTTTCGAGTATTCATCGGTGGGGGGCTGGATTGTAACGCTCAGTTCGGGCCAGGCTTCCACTTACTACGGCGACGCCTATGATCTGATCCTGAGCGGGGAATATGTGACTCCGATCGGAACAATCATGACCGAGGATTATGTTCATTGTGCCAACGGGCCCAGGGTCAATGATATCATGAAGGGCAGCGAGGGATGCTTCGGCATTCTCGTCGAAGTGAAGATGAAGATCTTCAGGCATATGCCCCGGAACAGATTCAGATACGGTTATATCTTCAAAACGTGGGAGGATGCCGTCAATGCCTCGCGGGAGATATGCCAGGGTGAATTCGGACTGCCCTCGGTGTTGAGGATATCCGATCAGGAGGAGACGGATATCGGGCTGAAATTGTACGGAATAGATGGTACCATCCTCGATTCGGCATTGAAATTGTTGGGCTACAAGCCGGGCAGCAGATCGTTGATGCTCGGACATACGGAAGGGGAGAGGAAATTTTCCCGGAACGTGAGAAGGAAGATCCATCGCATCGCCCGCAAGCACGGGGCGATGACCATTACGGGGTACGCGGCCAAAAAATGGGAACACAGCCGCTACACGGACCCGTACCTGCGGGAGGATCTGCAGGATTACGGGATCATCACCGATACACTGGAGACGTCGGTGTCCTGGAGCAATCTGCACCAGATCCACAAACAGGTGCGCGCTTTTGCCAAAAGCCGACCCAGAACGGTCTGCATGACCCATGCCTCGCATTTTTATCCGTACGGGACCAACCTTTATTTTATCTTCTTTGCCAGGATGGATGATATCGATGAATACCGGGAATTTCAGGCCAGGCTGGTGGATGAAATAGTGAAGAGCGGCGGTTCCCTGAGCCACCATCATGGGGTGGGCAAGATGTTGGCACCATGGATGGAACACTTTCACGGATCGCGCAATATGGGGATTTACCGTGCATTGAAACAATATTTCGATCCGCAAGGAATCCTGAACCCCGGCGTGCAGATGGGGCTGGATGATTCACGGGACGATGATCCCGACTACCGCTTTGCCAGGAGAAAGATGAAATAATCGATAACTTGAACCGGGATCCGAGGTTCGCCGGGGGAGAAGAATACAGACTGAAAAGGTGATCAGATATGGCAATGACTGTACCATCCGGATGGAGTGCGGAAGGCCGTGCTGAACAGATAAAAAAAGCGGCGGCCGGTGAATACGATGTGGTCATCATCGGGGGGGGTATTACCGGAGCGGGTATAGCCCGCGAATGTGCTCTGCGGGGGATATCTTTCTGCCTGGTGGATAAACGCGATTTTGCTTTCGGTACTTCCTCGAGATCCTCGAAACTCTTTCACGGCGGGATCAGGTATCTTTCTTCCCGTGAGTTCGGACTGGTGAGAGAGTCGACCACGGAAAGGAACTGGCTGCTGCATCATCTGCCCAACCTGGTCCGGCCTCTGGGCTTCATGTACTGCGCTTACGAAAAGGGGCAGGATCGGCCCATAATGGTGAAGGTGGGGGTGAAGCTTTACGAGATTCTTTCCGATTGGTGCAGCGGCTTCAAGAATTTCCGGAAGTCAAGGATCTTCAAAAAAAACTTTGTGGAGGAATTTGAACCGGCGCTGGAGACGGAGAGCCCGGAGCTGGGAAAGCTGCTCCTGGCAGGGTTTTACTATGATACCAACTGTGACGATGCCCGTGTTACCCTGGAAATAATAAAAGAGAGCCTGGAATATGCCGCCGGTAAATCCGTGGCCTTGAACTATGCCCGGGTGGAGGATTACCGACTGGATTCCTCGGGACGGGCCAGGGGGGTCGTGGTCTGCGATGAGCTGGGCGGCGGCTCTTTCGAGATCAGGGGGCGGGTGGTGGTCTCCGCTACCGGGATATGGACGGATGAGCTTCTGGGCAAGGCGGGGTATGATCGGCCCAGGATCTATCCGACCAAGGGTGTGCATATCATCGTTCCCAACGAGCGTATCGGCAACAGAAATGCTTTCGGGTTGCGTTCTTTTGACGACGGGCGTTTCTTCTTTGTTCTGAGGAGGGGGAAGGTTACGGTGATCGGCACCACCGATACGGCCTATTATCCGGAGTCGAGGAATCTGGATGAACCCTGGTGCAAAAAGGAGGATTGTGATTACCTTCTGCGCACGGTGAACAGGATGTTCCCCCATGCACGGCTTACCTATGATGATATCATAGGGACCTTCGCCGGGATCAGGCCCCTGATCAAACAGGAGGGGGCCAGGCATGAGTCGGATGTTTCACGCACACATGAAATCATGGCCACGGATAACGGCGTTGTGGCCATCGCGGGGGGGAAATCGACGACACATCGGCGGATGGCCGAGGAACTTCTTTTCTATCTCGTGGATAAAGGTTATCTGCCCGGTTTCAAACGTTCCGAGCATTCCCGCCGTGGTTATTCGAAGGTGCCCTTCAAGGTAGGGATCTCCCGCAGGGAATTCGACGCCGCGCTGATTGCCGGTGGATTGCACGGGGTGTCGTGGCCCGAGCAGATCGATTACCTTTACCGACAATTCGGGCGCCAGGGGATCCGTATCCTGGAGAGGGTCAAGAAGGATCCGGAAAGTGGCCGACCCTTGCTGGAGGGGTATCCCCATTGCCGGGCGGAGATCGAATTTATCCTGGAGCACGAGAATGCACCGAAATTGATTGATGTCCTCTGCCGCCGGACAGAAGCGCAGTGGATGATCTGGCATTACAAACAACCCCGGCTGGCCGCCGAGGTTGCCGCGATCATGGCCTCTTTTTACGGATGGCCGGCCGAGCGCAGGGAGGCCGAGATCGAGGAGTATCTGACCTATGTTGAAAATACGGTACGCTTTATCAAGGAAAACTGATATGGCCAGTTGAGCCGGAAGGGATAACCATCATGAACAGAGGCAGGGAAATAACATCTATAATCTTGCTTTTTATGATATGTATTTTCTTTGTCCCGGGTGATCCGGTTGCGGCAGAAGAGATGATGGCCGGTGATGTCAGCGGTGACGGGGTGGTCAATGTTTTCGACGCGATCCTGGTTTTGAGGCATGTCGTGGGGCTCGGAACATTGTCCGATGAAGAAGAGGCGAGGGCGGATCTGAACGGCGATGGCAAAGTGGATGTGAGCGATGCCATCGCTATTCTACGACATGTCGTGGGACTGGACGGGCCTCCTTCCCGGGAAATAGCGATGGGGGATACGGAGGCGAAACTCCTTCGGAACCTGGGAGAGCCTGCCCGCAAAGACCCGAGCGAATACGGTTTTGAATGGTACATATACAATCGGAATTATGACCAATATATTCAGGTGGGCGTCGACGGGGGAAAGGTCGTCGGCATCTATACGAATTCTGACTGCTGGCAGATGGGGGGCAGCATCGGATTGGGCTCCACCCGCGAGGAGCTGGTGGCGCGGTATGGCGTCCCGCTGGAAGGTATTCTAAAAGGGAACATTAATTATCTGTTCAACGAGAATCAGAAAAAACAGATGTCGGTATATCTGTTTGATGATGGGGATGGCTACTATGCCTATTTCTTTCTGGATATAATTGATTCGGCAGGGGACAAGGTCACGGCGGTGCAGCTGATAGACAGGGATGTGGAAGAAAGCATGGAAGAAGATAACATTCCCTTCAGCACTGCACTGAGGGAGGGATACGAGCGGCAATCGATGGATCTGGCCAATGCCATCAGGGCCAGGTATGGTAAACCTCCGTTTCAGTGGTGCGAGAAGGCACGGATGTCAGCACGAAAACATAGCCAGGATATGGCGTATAATGATTATTTTGCTCATGTAAATCTGCAAGGCGAGAGCCCCGGCCAGCGCATGACCAGGGAAGAGATTGACTGGAGCAGATGTGCAGAAAATATTGCTGCCGGCCCCAAAAGTGCCATCATGGCTCACGAGGCATGGATGAACTCGTTGGGACACCGGGGCAATATTCTGGGGACGGATCTTGATTACATGGGTGCGGGGGTGGCTTTCGGAGGCAGTTTCCGTATATACTATACCCAGAATTTTTACAAACCCTGGTGAGGATCGGGGGTTCTGATTGATATCTTTGTATTCTTGCAAAGGTGGGGGATCGGTGGAATTTGAAACGGGCAAGGGAGAGACGGTACATACTGTTGGGCGTATTGTTATTTCTGACAGGGTGTTGAATCTTTTCGCGGCACCGTTTGCATCTCGCCTGGAGATAATCGAAAAGATCGTTTTTTCCATCGAGGGCGGCGACCTCAAGGTTTATGCTCGGGGGAAGTACAGGATGTTCCCCTTCAAGGCACTCTACACCATCAGGATCGATTCGTTGTTTTTCAACGCGGAGAAGCTGGAATTGGGTTTTTCCTTCGAGGAGAAGGTTCATTCAGACAGCTGGGCGCTCAATCTCATTTTAAAACAGATTTCCAGAAGAGGAAGCTACCTGGAAAGGTTTGCACGCAAGAAAGATGGTATCTCCGTGATTGAAGACAGGGTTGGTGTTGATCTTGGCTCCCTGCTGGGGATCTCGCGCGAGGGGATCGTTGAAAAATTGGGTTGGGATATATTTGCCATGGTTTCCCCGGGGCCGATCAGCAGTACCGGGGAGGAATTGTTGATAGATATCGGCGTTACCGAAGACGGGCTTCGGAAACTGGTTTCTGAAAGCCTGGAAGATATGGGAGATAAGGAATGATCAACAAAAGCTTGCTGGAGCTGTTTTACGAGGCGGCCCACATTCAGCGCTGGAACGACCATATACGTTTCAACAAGGGTTTCACGGAACTGGACAAGCAGGCCCACAAGATGATCATCGCCTACATGATCGCCAAATTCGAGGAGGAGGCGGCGGAGGAGGTTGATTGGAGAAGACTGATCGAGGGCGGCATGTTCGAGTTCATGCACCGCATCACGCTTACAGACATCAAACCGCCGATATTTCACAGGTTGATGAGCGAGAAGGGCGAGAAATTGAACCGCTTTGTGCTCGACAGTCTGAAGGTAAAGATATCCACAGTCGGGGACGATTTCACCGAGAAGTTTGAATGCTACCTTTTCGATCAGGATTACTGCCTGGCGGAGAAGAAAATCCTGCACGCTGCTCACTACCTGGCCAGCGACTGGGAATTCAAATTGATTTACAATCTCAACAAGAGTATTTACGGTGTGGAGGAGACCAGGCAGCAGATTGAAAATGAGCTGGAAGAACATTACGAGCTGGTCGGGGTGCGAAAACTGGGCATGAGGAAGAAGACTTACAATTTCCTCGATCTGGCCGGGCAGCTTCGTTTTCAGCAGAGATGGGCTCATTCCCCGCGCGTTCCGGAAACTTCGGTTCTGGGGCACATGCTGATCGTGGCCATGCTTGCTTACCTGTGTTCGGTGGAACTGGGGGCATGCGAGGCAAGGATACGCAGCAATTATCTTACCGGCCTCTTCCATGACCTTCCCGAGGTGTTGACCAGGGATATCATCTCCCCGATCAAGAGGTCGGTTGAAGGGTTGGGAGAGATCATCAAGGAGATCGAGGATCGGCAGGTCGAAGAGAGGATTCTGCCCCTGCTTCCCCTTTCATGGCACGGGGAGATCAAATATTATATCCGGGACGAGTTCAAAAACAGGATCATCAGGGACAGAAAAGTTGAGTTCGTGACCGCGGAGGAGATAGATACTCTTTACAATGAAGATGCTTACTGCGCCGTTGATGGGGAGGTGATCAAGGGGTGTGATGATCTGGCGGCTTACATAGAAGCAGTTCTTTCCATATCGCACGGCATCACTTCCCATCAGTTGAAAGAAGGGTGCAGTTATATTTATGATCAGTACATGGACCGGATCATTGCCGGACTGGATTTTGGCCGGCTTTTCAGTTATTTCCGGGCATGATGGGCCCCCGGTGACATGAGGGAAGGGGCAATTGATTGTGATAAAAAAGGTTGCTGCCCTGCAGCAACCTTTTGGTTTCTATCCGCGCCCGGGCTCGTGATTGAAAAATGGATCAGCTTCTTCACCTGTATTTTTCGGTTGCATCGTTTCACAGCAAGTTTGTGCGGAGGTATCGGCATAGTAATACGCTGACTCTTCGGAACCCGGGTCCTCGATGTCTTCTGCAAATTCGACGTCGTAAAAATTTTCTTCGAGAGCACTTTCGAGATTGTTCCTGACCCAGATGGAATCCGCCATGCAGATATCTCCCTCTCCCCAGAAACGGCAATTTTTGACACTGCAATTCACCTTTGTCATTCTTGAACACCTCCTTTGCCGGGATCAGCAATTTTGATTATATCTTTCCCCACTTGCAAGTCTGTATTCCCGGATTTCAGGGGCAGAGCATGAAGAAAAGATTTCATGGATTCGGGGAAGAATACGGAAAAGTGAAGGAAAACGCGGAAGGGAAGGCGATGGGAAGGATTTTTGGAATTATTCGTTGAATAATTTCAATACAGATATATAAAGGAATATTGCAGACAGCAGCAAGGAGGGAAACTGGAAAAATGATTGGTGACAAACTGGTAATCACCGATTACCATCGTCAGTCGGCGGCAATTGTGTTTCCTGCCTTGATAAAAAAAATTGAAGAGATCGGAGTGCCCCTGGCCGTGACTATCGGCGGGGAATCGGGCAGCGGAAAATCGGAGACGGCGGTTGTCCTGGCTGAATTATGCGAGGAACAGGGGTACAGAACGCTGATCTTGCAACAGGATGATTACTTTATTTTACCCCCTCGGACAAATCATGAGCGCCGCCTGGAAGATACAAGCTGGGTTGGTTTGCAGGAAGTCAGGCTGGATAAACTCGACGAAGATGTCAGGGCCGTCAAATCGGGTCGGGAAAAAACAATCAGGAAGCCCCTGGTCGTCTTCGATGAGAATCTGTTGACAGAGGAAGAGGTGGATGTGGAAGGCATCGATGTGGTCATTGCCGAAGGAACCTACGTGTCGACAGTTGAAAACGCCGACTTCAAAGTATTTATTGACCGGGATTACAGGCAGACCAAGAAAGCGAGGCTGGCGCGTTCACGTGATCCGGCTACCGATTTCCTGGAAAAAGTGTTGGCCATCGAACATGAGATCATCTCCGGACACAAAGCCCTGGCCGATGTGGTTCTGCCACCTCCCGAAGATGAAAGATAAAGCGCCCGGCAGCGATGCCTGAAAAAAAAGCAGAAGGAGGATGTTTTTCAGTGAAGAGAATTGCAATGTTGAGCACCCACGGTTATTTTGACCCCAGGCCCATCCTTGGGGCAACGGATACGGGTGGGCAGGTGGTATATGTGCTTGAACTGGCGAAGGCTCTGGCCCGCCGGTGGAAATACAAAGTGGATATCTTCACCCGCAATTTTGAAGGAAGATTGCCGGAGGAGGATGTGAACGAGGATGTGCGCGTGGTCCGTATTGCAGCCGGTTCCGATGAGTTCATCAGGAAGGAAGAATTGCTGCCGGTTCTGGACGAGCTGGCAGAGAATATGGCGCGGTATATCGACCAGAAAGGTTTCAAATATGACATCTATCATTCCCATTACTGGGATGCAGGATATGTGGCGATGAAAGTGGCGGAGATGAAAGGGCAGTGGTTTGTACATACTTCCCACTCCCTGGGTGCCTGGAAACAGGAGAGGTTCAGGGATGTTCCCGGAGCAGAAGAGCTGTTTCGTTTCGAGGAACGCATTGCCCAGGAGAGGGTTATTTTCAGCAAGGCAAGGGGCATCACGGTGACCAGCGAGGCGGAACGCGAAAATTACAGGCGGCTGTATGACTTTGTGAGCGAGGATATGGTTACCATCCCGCCGGGGGTCGATGTGGAGGTGTACCGGCCGCTGAAAGAGGGGGAGGAGGATCGTCCGACGGGGTTGCCGGGAAAATACATTCTGGCACTGGCGCGTATCGATCACAACAAGGGGTTCGACCTGCTGATACATTCCTTTGCACTCCTGGCCCGGAAATATCCCGATCTCCACCTTGTTATCGGCGGCGGTTCCAAAGATCCGAAGCAACCGGAGATCGACCTGAAGAATGAACTCCGGGAAATAGCCCGTGGTTATGAACTTGAAGATCGTGTCCTGATGCCGGGATATGTTCCCGACGAATTGATGGCTCCCTATTATCGCGGAGCCGAGGTTTTTGTTCTTTCTTCACGTTTTGAACCTTTCGGGATGACGGCCATCGAGGCGATGGCCTGCGGTACCCCGGTGGTGGTAACTTCCCTGGGAGGGATCCGTACTTTCCTGACCGATTCCAGGGATGCGATGATTGTCAATCCCAAGGAAAGGGAGAAGCTTGCACTGGCCATGGACAGGATTCTGGAGAATACACAGGTAAGCAGCACATTGGTAGAACAGGGACTGAAAACCGTGTATGACAGGTTCACGTGGGAGGCAATTGCCGGGCAGCACCTGGATTTCTTTGAAAGCCTGGCCTGAATGATACGTTGAGGAGGGAGCCGGAAAAATGGGTCTGATATTTGACAGTCAGAAACAGTTGGAAGATGTTATGGAAGAGTTGATGAACAGGATGTTCAAGGAAGAAAACGTGGAAAAGCTGAAGGAAAAAAATGTGGTGATCATGTTTCAGATCAAGGACCCCGATTACCAGGTTATGCTTGACCCGCAACACCCGGAAGTCATCAGGAAGGGGGTTTCAGGCAAGGCAGATATCATCATGAAAATGGAAGCCGATTTCATGCATGAATTCTGGTTGGGCAGGACGGATATGATCGAGAGTATAAAAAACAAGGATCTGACAATCGAGATAGGGCCGGAAGTGGCAGCGGCCAAACTGATCGATTTGCTTCCGTTGATGGTCCCGGGGTTGGATTACTACGAAGAAATATGTGAAAAATTCGGGTTGGTGGTTTGAAATAGAAAGATGACCGGGAGGTAGATTACATGGCTCTGTACGGTTCCTCGGAATGGCTCGATCTCTTCAAGGAGACAATCAATGCTGATCAGGAATTTCAAGCGGCGGCGGCCCGATTTTCAGCTTCGATGACAATTGCCACCAGTATCAAGGGGTTGCCGAAACCCTTCTATGTATGGATGGATTTCCATAGAGGAAAGATGAGGGAATGGGCTTACATGGCCAGAACTTCGGATAAAAAATCCGATTTCGTCTTCAATTCGGACTACTATACATGGAAAGCGATCTGCCGGGGCGAGATGGATGTGATCAGAGCGGTTGTAAGCGGCAAGATCAAACTTTCAGGGAACCGACTGAAGATGCTGGCCCAGACCAAGGCATCCCTGGCCCTGCTGAAGGTGATGGAGAAACTGGATACGTCTTTCCCGGATGAGATTTTCAGGAGGCAGTAGCCGATATGATTCGGTGTGCCATCCATCGGTTCCATGGTGTCTTTGTTCCGGGCAATTGCCTTTTCATGAGGTGCTGGCCTGTGTGTACGGGGGAGGGTCATTCCGATCGAACGTTCCTTCGGAAGAACGCTAAATGCATCGGGTAGAAATGATGGTATAAACCTGGCCCTGGCTGGTAGGGACAGCAAAGACTCTGCTCCAGCCGTCAGGGCTTTTACGTTGTCATTCAGGGCAAGCGGCGTTTTGCATTACGCTGGCGTTATGTTGGTGGAGTAAAGCAATGCAAGAAACCGGTCCCTGGCTGCCAGGCATAGCGCCGCGAGGAATCTCGGGCAAAAGGAAACGTTGTGCTTGACGATGGCAGCCATTCACTCCATGTCGCTGATGCCAATATATCGGTACGGGGAAAACAGGAACCAGTTCATGGCGATGGTAAGGTGTACTCGAGGAGGGGATTCTTCAGGAACTGAAGCTCTCTTTTGTGGGTATGCGAAAAGATAAAACCCAGGAAATAGCTTCCCTGAGTAAGTGGTATTATCAAGGGTTTCCTCGGCCGCCTACGTTTTCTTTTTCTTTTTTTATATGTTGGCTTGGCGACTTGGCCGTTCATGGGCCATAGCAAAAAAACGGTTCAGTCTCGGGCTCAACGGGAACACCTCCAATCTTCACGTCCTGTGAAGTATCCGGCTGCCGACATCACGTCGGCAGTCCCGTTTCGCTTCCTCGCCTTCACCGGCTATGGCAACCATTCACTCTATGTCGC